>JAYTGM010000329.1:0-1598 GCA_043733425.1 Terriglobia bacterium | reverse complement strand
CAACACCGGAGCGAACCACGCGTTACTCGAAGAGATCGCCCAAGCCGTGGGCCGCGAACACCTCATCATCGCGCTCGATTCGCGTGAAGGCCGTATTGTCGTCAAAGGTTGGCAACAAACCATGAACTTCAATGCGGAGGAAGTGGTTCAATCGCTCGAGCCTTACTGTTCCGGCTTCCTCTGCACTTATGTAGATAAAGAAGGCATGATGCAAGGCACGGATCTTGATTGGTTTCGTCGTCTTCGCCAGGCCACATCGCGCGAGATTACCGCGGCAGGCGGAATCACCACTCTCGAAGACGTGCGCGCTCTGCAAGCGATTGATGTGAATGCCGCACTCGGTATGGCAATCTATACCGGGCGGCTGAGCCTTGATGACTTGCGGCAGATGATAACCTAAGCAGACTTGGGCATCTTTACGGGGGTTTGCGCCGCCGCAATTACGCCGCATCGGGCCGAGGGGCATGAAGCGGATGTGGGCGCCATGCTGGATCTGATTGACTTCCTTTGCAAGGGCGGTGTAGATGCCATTTGTCTTCTCGGCTCCACGGGCGAGTTTCTGAATGTTCCGTTCGCCGACCGCATCCGCCTGGTACACCTTGGGGTAAAACGCAGCCGCGTCCCCATCCTGGCGGGCGTGTCTCATTCCACGCTTGATGGAGCAGTGGAGTTGGCTTCGGAAGCGGTAGGTTCAGGCGCGGCCGGGCTGTTGCTCATGCCGCCGTACTTCTTTCGATACGGCCAGGACGATATTTTAGAGTTCTACCTGCGCTTCCGCGAGCAGGTTCCGCGCCGCACGCCGGTGTTTCTGTACAACATCCCGCAATTCACAAACCCGATCTCAATCGAGACCGCGAAGCAGTTGCTCGCAACAGGCCATTTCGCCGGCATTAAGGATTCAAGCGGCGACAAGAGCTACTTCGAACAGCTCATCGCCCATAAACAGGAAGCTGCTTTCACGTTGCTCTGCGGGAACGACAAGCTGGCCAGATGGGCTCGCGCAAGCGGCGCGGAAGGAGTGGTCTCCGGCTGCGCCTGCGCGATCCCGGAATTAGTCGTGGCGCTGGATCGCGCTCCGTCCGATGAATTGGAAGCGCAGTTGATGGAGTTCATTGCTCACATTGACTGCTTCCCGACGCCGGTAGGAGTGAAGGTGGCCTTGGGTCTGCGCAAGCTCAAGACGGGTCCGCTCTCTGTTCCCTTAGATCCGGCGAAAGCGGCGATGCTCGAAGATTTCAAAACCTGGTTTACAGGTTGGCAGAGGAAACAATAGAGATGTCTCCAAACGAATTCCGCCGCATGGGTCACACGGTAGTCGATTGGCTCGCCGATTATCAGCAGCATCCGGAACGCTATCCGGTGCTATCACGAGTGAAGCCCGGAGAGGTAACGGATCAACTTGCCGCTCATGGTCCTGACCAGGGCGAAGCCATGGAAGCGATTCTGCACGACTTTGAGCGCACCATCGTTCCCGGCCTGACCCACTGGAACTCACCGGGTTTCCTGGCCTACTTTGCGAACACCGCCTCCGGCCCAGGAATATTGGGAGAAATGCTGGCTGCTGGCTTGAACGCAAATGGCATTCTCTGGAAAACGTC
>JAYTGM010000328.1:0-12495 GCA_043733425.1 Terriglobia bacterium | reverse complement strand
CACTCCCGGCTTTGGGTATGAACTGAACCGGGCGGTCTTCGATCAGCCAAACTCTACAGTCACCGCGATTTGGTAGTCTATCTGGCTGTCTGGTAACTTCCCTGCGTATCAAAGGGACCATAGCCGAGCCAGGCCATGCAAACGACTGCGGCAACTGTCCCACATGTTCAGGGTGTGCCAGAGGTAGAAGAACTGTTTCTGCTGATGGAGCTTAAACTTGTGCAACGCTCTGAATCACGTCTTCGGGCGCCTGCCGATCCCACTGGCATACACTCGATGTCGTCGACTTTCGATGTCACAATGTCAAGGAAAAATAGAAATGTCCGGTTTTGAAGGTTGAGTTGGGGGTGTGGGGTTAGAGTATACGGATCCGCAAGGGGTCGCGCCCGAGCGGATGCCTAAGGCCGAAGCGACGGGGTTGGCTTTGGAGAATCGGCTGATCGCCCTCTGAGCCCGCAAGGGCGCCAGAGGGTTTCTTGTTTGCGGCATTCTTTGGTGGAACCTTCGAGCGGAGGCCTTGGGCAATAAAATGCGAAAATCGCCGGGCCGGTCTTCCCCGGGAATCCTCGTCGCTTCTTGCTGGGCTGGTTCAGCTCGTTGCATTGGAGAGTTTAATCGCCGGTGAGATGGCAGGTGCCGGACGTTCCCAGAAGCCCCGCATCTATTTGCTTTTGCGGGGTGGCGAAGCGGCAGGCTTTAAGTTCTTCCTCGCCGCCGGCGCGGCAACCGATTTCAATGCGGATTGACACTCTGCAATGCGTACGTACCTGTCTTCGAACCGAACCGCAATCTCTCCGTTCCGCCGCGATTCCAACCGCACCGCCGCTCTCCGCATGCGGGGCCGGATATCCTCGCGCACGATCTGGAAAACTTTGGAGTTGTGCCGGATGGTGTAGTCATTGGGAATGACGCAATGCTCTACTTCGGACAGACTCGCCGCTAGGTTGTGGTGTGTTCCCAGAGGCCGGTGGCTTTGATTACTACTACGGCCTTCACGATGGATGTGTGGACTACTACTCGCATCGCTTCTACTGGGGTGTCCCGGTCCGTCCGAACTTCCCTGACTTATGGCGCAACCGCGAGAAGATCTTTGAGGATGGCCAGTATCTAACGGAACGTTTCGGGGACGAAGCTTCTGCATTCATCGCTAAGCCCAGGCGGCAACAGTTCTTTCTCTATACCGCGCTAAACGCGGTTCACTACCCGATGCATGCGCCACAGAAGTACGTGGACCGCTTCCCGAATCTGCCGAAAGAACGCCAGATGTACGCTGCCATGTTATCCGCCGTCGATGACGCTATCGGGCGCGTGTTGGCCGCGCTCAAGCGTAGCGGCCAACACGCTGATTTATTTGCTGGGAGACAATGGCGCTACCACCGAAAAGAGAGCTGGACTGAACCAGCAGATTGCGACAGCGAAAAAAAACGGAGTCTTCCGCGGTTTCAAGTTCAGTACCTTTGGCAAGGTGGTCACAGAAGTTGCCATGACCGCGGACATTTCCCCCACGATCTTTGGCCTGACCGGGGCAGAGCTGCCGACCGACCGCACGATCAATGGTCGTGATATGTGGCTCGTGACCACCCAGGGAGCACGCAGCCCGCATAAGTATGTGGCCTGGGCTGAAAGCCCTCAACTCGCGATTCGGAAAGGCGAATAAAAGCTGGTGTTGAACGGTGTTCTTCATGACGGCACTCCGGTCGGCAATAAGCCTCTCACAGGAGACGATGCAGTGTTCCTCTCTAACCTTGCCTCAGACCCCGGAGATAAAACGAATCTCCCGCCGACCCTCCATACTCGGCCGAGTAGTTATTCGAAAGCACTTTGATTTCGTCAACCGTCTCCACGGAAGGATCCAGGTTAATCTGGACTACGCCCAGACGCATATTCTGGCCGGAACCGCCATCAATCCAGAACATCTGGCTTTGCGTCCTGCCTCCGGCAAGGCTGAAGTTGGGTGTAGCGTTGCCAGGGCTGTTGGCATACCCGACGAAAACCGCCGCTCCCGTCAAGGCAATCACGTTGAGCGTCCGCCTGTTGCCTAACGGCAGGTCCGCGATGCTCTTTGATTCAATCAACTGTGTGATGTCCGAACTACGTGTTTCAATCAGATGGACCTCTCTAGTCACGCTGACCGTTTCGTTCACCGCGTCGAGTTCGAGTTTGATCGAAAGCTCCAAGGCTTGGTCCGTACTGGGCGCAATCGCTTTCCGCTCGTATCGCCGGAAGCTCTCATGCTCAACGATCAGTGTGTACATCCCCAACGGAAGGTTGCCGATCCGATACAGGCCCTCGCTATTGCTGGCGGTGATGCTGGTCAGGTCCGTATCCTGATTGGTCACCGTCACTCGGGCGCCCGCGACTGCACCGCCTTGTATGTCGGCGACACTGCCGCTCAGCGAAGCTTAGCTGGACTGCGCGAATAAATGGCAACTGGCGCCGCTCGTGGCAAGAACAAGGAACTCACCGGAAATCAAAGCTTTCATAGTTGATAGGACATAGTGTCGTAACGCTGAGTCCGATTGTATAGTTTTATATGTGAAAGAACAGGGGGAGTCGCTGCGATGACCAGAAGGGAAGCTTTGGGCGGTATGGCGAGCGTCATGGTGACGGGCGTTGCAGCCAAGGCGGCTCCGCCTGCCAAGCGCCCCAACATCCTGTTCGCGATCGCTGACGATTGGGGTCCTGATCATGCTGGCGCGTATGGTTGCGAGTGGGTGCGGACTCCGTCCTTCGACCGCGTGGCGAAAGCCGGCGTGCTCTTCCGAAACGCTTTCACCTCGAACCCAAAGTGCAGTCCATGCCGCGCCAGCATCCTCACCGGCCGCAATACCTGGCAGCTCAAGGAAGCCGTGAATCACTACAGCGTGTTCCCACGGGACTTCGCGGTTTACCCGGACCTTCTGGAGAAGGCCGGTTACTTCTCAGGGTGCACTGGCAAAGGGTGGGGACCGGGCGACTATGCCTCAACCGGCTGGCCGCATAACCCGGCCGGTAAGGAATGGAACGCGATCAAGACTCCTGGACCTACCTCAGAGATCTCCCCGATTGATTACGCGAAAAACTTAGAAGCCTTTCTCCGTGAAAAGCCTGCCGGGAAACCGTTCTGCTTCTGGCTCGGCGGCCACGAACCTCACCGGCCCTATGAACCTGGTTCGGCCCTGCGAGCGGGAAAGAATCTCAAAGATGTGCAAGTGCCCCCTTACCTGCCCGACAACAAGATAGTACGGAGCGATTTGCTGGACTATGCCCTGGAAGTGGAATGGTTCGACAGTCAGGTTGGACGGGCAATCGATCATCTGCAGCAAATCGGGGAACTGGATAATACGCTGATCATGATCACGTCAGACCATGGCATGCCGTTTCCCCGTGTGAAGGGCCAGATCTTCGAAGATGGCTTTCACATTCCACTCGCCGTTTGTTGGGGGAATCACATCCCGCCTGGACGCGTGGTGGATGATTTCATCAACGTCCGCGATTATGCCCCCACCTTCCTGGAAGCGGCCGGGGTAAGCACAGCATCAACGATTACCGGCACCAGCTTCCTCAATGTGCTCACCTCCCCGAAGGGCGGCCGGGTGGACGCGTCTCGTAACACCATGCTCATCGGCAAGGAGCGGCATGACGTCGGACGCCCGAACGATGCTGGTTATCCCGTCCGTGCCATCAGAACGCCGGATTACGTATACGTCCGGAACTTCGCCCCGGATCGTTGGCCCGCGGGCAATCCGGAGACCGGTTACACCAATGTCGATGACAGTCCCACGAAGGCCTTTATCCTTTCCCGCTTCGATAATTTCTACGAACTCTCTTTCGGCAAGAGGCCTATGGAGGAGCTCTATTCCGTAACTGCGGATCCCCACAACGTGAAGAATCTCGCCGCCGATCCGAAGTTCGCTGAAATCAAGCGGAAGCTGCGCGAGCGCATGGAAGAGATGTTGCGTGCGGAAGGAGACCCGCGCATGCTTGGCCAGGCGGACTTCTTCGACACTATCGAATACACGGGTCCCAAGATGCATACCTACGCCGAATGGCTGAAGTACAATGGCTCGCAGCACTAGACACACTAATCTGGTAAAGAAACTATGCTGAACCGGCGTGAATTTTTAGGGTCGCTCGGCGGGGCTGCTGCTTCTTCTGCCTTGTCGGCGACACCCGATAGACCAAACCTGATCTTGATCCTCGCAGACGATATGGGTTTCTCTGACGCTGGCTGCTACGGCGGAGACGTGGACACCCCTAATCTCGACCGTCTGGCGAAAGGCGGGCTGCGCTTTACACAGATGTATTCCACCGCGCGATGCGGCCCCTCGCGGAATTGCCTCATGACAGGCTATTACTCTCAGCAAACCGCTGCCGACGTCATGACGCCCGGCAAAACTCCCGCGTACACCACCTTTCTTCCAGAGTACCTGAAGCCACTTGGCTATCGCTCCTACCATTCCGGTAAGTGGCATCTCAAGTTCGTCACCGGCCAGGCCGGCGTTGGTTTCCATCATTCTTACACCATGCTTGACGAGCTGCGGTTCTTCACGCAGAAGCGGCACGAACTGGACGGTGAACCGCTGCCTGTACCCGATCCCGGTTATTACAGCACCACCGCAATATCCGACTATGCCGTGCGTTTTTTAGAGGAGCATAAGCGGCAACATTCCGCTCAGCCCTTCTTTCTGTACCTGGCGCCGCACGCGCCCCATTTTCCGTTGCAGGCTCCCCCTGAGGACATCGCCAAGTATAAGGACCGTTTCGCCGAAGGCTGGGATACTGCGCGGGAAAGAAAGCTGCAGCGCATGCTTCGCATGGGAATAGTCAACTGCGGCCTGGCCCCGCTGGAGCCGAATATGTGGACGAAATGGAATACCCCGGACGACGTATTGCGCGAGAAAATCGGCCCTGGCGAAGTGATGCGGGCCGTTCCATGGTCAACCCTGTCGGCCGACCAAAAATCGTTCCAACGAACCAAGATGGCGATTCATGCCGCTATGATTTCGCGTATGGACCTCGAAATCGGCAAGGTGCTCAAGCAGGTGCAAGCGATGGGCGCAGAGGACAACACGATGGTCATGTTCCTCTCGGACAATGGAGCTAGCTCTGAGCAACTGATCCGCGGCGACGGACACGATAGAACTGCGCCCCCGGGCTCGGCACGAACGCACCTTGGCTTGGGACCGGGTTGGGCGAGTTGCTCGAATGCACCTTTCCGCCTTCACAAATCCTGGGTGAATGAGGGTGGCATTTCTTCCCCGATGATCGTCAATTGGCCCAAAGCAAAGCTGGCCCAAAACAAGCTTCGACACAATCCGGCGCACTTTGTGGATGTATTGCCCACACTTTTGGAAATGGCGGGAGGGAAACCGGATGCAAAGCTGGCCCCTGGTACACCAAACAGTGTTTCACCAAACAGGCCAGGGCTCAGTTTGGTTCCGGCCCTGTCAACGGATGGCGCGGCTGCCCACGATTACCTCTACTTTAATCACAACAAGAACCGCGCCATTCGCGTGAAAGATTGGAAGGCAGTAGCCATTGGCGACGATGGGCCATGGGAGTTGTACGATCTCGCCTCAGATCGTTCGGAGCAGAAAGACCTGGCTTCGCAGAACCCGGAGACACTCACACAACTCACAAGCGCATGGAAGCGCCATGATGACGAGTTTGTTGCACAACGCGAGCAAGCCTCGCCTACGTCAAAAACTCTCATGAAGCCGAACACGGTAGCCGGGGGTTAGTGGCCCGCCCCAGTCAAACGTTATTCGGACCGTAATATCCACGGTAAACATCCACGGGATCTTCACTCACCACACGCTGATCGTTTCCGGTCACGAACGTATCCACCAAACCACGTAGCTTTTGAAGCACTTGCCGATGTTTTGGGTCCGAAGCCAGGTTGTGCACCTCATCCGGGTCGGCCTTCAAATCGAATAACTCTTCAATCGGTTTTTCGGATGCCGCGAACAAGGCCTGAGCCTGATTTAGCTTACCTTCTTGATTCCACTTCTTCACTAGGTTCCAGGTCGGATATTCACCCTCCTTGTACGGATTCTTCTGCATGTAAGGAGTGCCGGGGAAGTAATTGCGGATGTACTTGAATTCCGGTGTTCGCACGGCACGCATACGATCGATCGATATGTCCATGCGATCGCGCGCGGCCAATATGTGGGATTTGGGAGCGTAATCCGGCCCAAAAAGATCCTGCCCTTGCATAGCGCCATCCGGCGGACGTATGCCGCCAAAACCCAGTAACGTGGGCGCAAAATCAATGGCGCTGACTAAGTGGTTGTTCACTGTCCCGGCTCCGCGCCGGTCCGGGAAGCGAATCATCAGCGGAATGTGTATTCCGCCATCGTACAGAAACTGCTTACCGCGAAACAGGGGGCCGTGGTCGCTCGAGATCACAACGACAGTATCATTTGCCAACCCCTCACGTTCCAACCGGTCAAGTAATTGACCCACATATCCGTCGGAAAGATGAATCGCGTCCAGATAGTTGGCGTACTCGTCCCGGGCGATGGGACTGTCCGGGTAGTAAGCGGCAAGCCTTACTTTGTCTGGATCTACGAGTTCCGATTTCGGTTGCTCACGGGCGATTTTCCATCCCCCGCCCTTGTGGGTTTCCATGATTGTGATGTGAGCGAAGAACGGCTGACCGGATTTTCGTTGACCCCAGTCTGTGCCATCGAAAAAACGATTCTTTTCTTTTCCCTTTAGGAAGAAATTCAGATCCACCTTCCCGGAACCTTCCGCCCCGTGGAGCCCCTTCTGTTTCTGTGGATCTGCCGGCTGCAGGTTGCACGTGAAGTATCCGGCGTCACGAAACCATTCAGAGATGTGCTGGCTCCTGCCGGGCAGTGTAGTCTTGTGCCAGTCCCAGGTGCGATGCTGGTGCGCGCCGATTCTTGTTTGGTAACAGCCAGTCATCAACGCTGACCGGCTCGCGGAGCAAACCGGCGCGCTGGTAAACGCATTCGTGAAACGGACGGCTTGGGACGCGAAGCGGTCCAGGTGCGGCGTTTTCACCAGTGGCTCACCGTAGCACGCGAGCTGAGGGCCTATGTCTTCTTGAATGATGTAAAGAATGTTCGGCCGATTGCGCTCTGCCGGTGCCGCAGGCAGCACACCTTGCGCTGCCGCAATCGCGCCCGCGCCCAAGCTATGTTGAAATAGACTTCGCCTTGAGTATTCCTTCGCTATTCTCATTGCTGCCGACTCTTCTATCCCTTAGTAAATAAGCATAAGTGTAAATTGAATCTGCGGTGGAAACCCGGTAGTGCTCGTCACTTACCGAAACGATCCACTCGTCGGAACGGTGTTCGGTGAACTCAGTCCGGAGTGGGGTGACCCCCTGAATTAAGACAAGCAGTTAAGACCCTGCTTACCGTTCGATGAAAAATACTCGACTGGCAAGACGACTGTAGCGCAGAATGAGGATCGGCTAGCGACTCGGAAGCGGGCTCTGTGGGAGAACAACCCGCCGAGGAATAACCAAATGGAAACTCATCGAGACAATGAGACCGGGGACGGCTTTACTGCCGTTCCCGTCCCGATCAAGTCGCATCGGATCGCAAAATTTTCCCGATGCCTGAAAAACTCATTGAACCTGCCCTCCTTCGTCGCTCTCGATTCTGGAACCGCCGGCGGAGGTCTCTGCGGTTCCGCAACCCGCGCCGGCTTTCTTCCCCCGGAGCACCAGGGCACATTCTTCTCCGATGCCGAAGCCGCGCCGGAGAAGATGATTCCGAATCTCCGCAACCAGTGGATGGACAAAGCGGCCCAACCGAAACAGCCCGACGCCATGCAGGTACTGAACCGCAACTTCAGCGAGTCGTTCGGACATGACGATTATCTCGACGGGCGCATCAAATCCATCAAATCCGCCTACCGCATGCAGGCTGGGGCGACCGACGCCTTCGATATCTTCAAAGAAAGCGAAGCCACCCGTGCCGATGGAGGGCGATATTATCCGGACCATTCGGGATAACTTCGCGTTTCTGGGACATTTCCATACGGGCGGCGTGCCGGGGCGGCATGAGATCGACGAAACACAGGAACTGAACTGGCATGCGGTGGCGAGCGCGATCGCGGATTTTGGGGTATACGGGCTTTGTAGCGCATGAGTTCGTGCCGGCGAAGGATCCTATGAGCAGTTTAGATAGAGCCTTTCCAATTTGTACGTTATAACCGGCGGCTTACTCCGTCATTTTCTACTTTCGAGCACGGGAGCCATTGCTAATTATCTGAACGAGGCTTAAGACTGAAACTAGTGTAATGCGTCAATCCAGATGGCCGATTAGCGCGGGTGGAGCGCTTGCTCGCACGCGGTTGTGTTTGAGAGTGGATAAGTTTACGGTGTCGCGCTCGCCGACGATTCTATGTTGGGTATAACATGACACTCCGGAGTTTGAGAGGCGGTGGAAGCGGTACGCCCGCTGTGTTGGCGGCTCCTGGCGGATGGATGAGACGTATGTCCGGGTGAAGGCCGAATGGATGTATCTCTCTTGAGCGGTCGACAAAGCGGGGAAGACCGTGGATTTCATCCTGAGCGGACGCGTGCCGGGAACGCAGCCAAAACCTTTCTGCGCAAAGCCATGACGGGACAGCGGATTCCGACCAAGATCACGCTCGATGCCTATGCCGCATCCCACCGGGCGATTTCGGATCTCAAAAAAAATAGCGAGTGGAGCAACGGCTTGGTCCGATGCTTGGATTGAAGAGCTTCCGAACCGCGGCTATCGTGACCGGCGGCATCGAATTGGTGGAGAAATCAAGAAGGGCCAGTTCAAAATCGGAAAGCTCGGCGGACCAACGGCGACAATACCGGATCTCTGGCAAGCTGCCTTGGCTGCGTAGTCTGACACTCTCTCACTTCAACAACACGAAACCGTCCGACTTCGGTCTAATCCTCAATTTGCAGCAGAACCAGAACAAGGACGTGAGAACGAGATTACCGTTGCCCATCAGGCGGCGCTCGCATTATGGGACAACGCCTATATCGACGTGCTCACGGATTCAAACGTGCGTTTTACAATCTCGGAGGTGGATCAGTTCCCAGATGCGGAGTGACCTAGTTAGCTACATTCATTGCCGGATATCGCCAGAAGTGCTTGTTGCTTGCGGCAAACAACAGATCTTCACCGCTGGCGAAATGTTTGTACGCTGCGTTCGGTGCAACGCCTATGGGGATTGGCGAAATTGGTGAGGCTCTAAAACGGGGAGTGCTAGAGGCGGCTGCTGAAATTCGGTTACGATACGGTAAATCGCTTTTCGAGGAGACTTATGTTGCATAAAGCATTTATCACGCTCGTGCTGTTGGCAGCCCCGCTTGCCGCGCAGGAGGCTGCGCTTACCGGTACTGTCAAAGATGCGAAGGACGCCGTTATCCCAGGCGTGAGTCTGACGATTACGAATAATGAGACCGGCGTCGCGCTTTCTACCAAAAGCGATTCGGTGGGAAATTATGAATTTCCGTTTGTGAAGCCGGGCGTGTATACGCTGCGGGTGGAGCAGGGCGGCTTTAAGACGTATGTTCAGAACGTTCTGACCTTGGCGGTGGCGGAGCGGAGCCGGTTAGACCCGGTGATGCAGATCGGCGAGGCGAGTACCCTGCTGACCGTGGAGGCTTCCGGTGCGGGCGTGCAGACTGAGAGTTCGAGCATCGGCGAGGTGGTGACGAATCGCAAGATTGTGGAAGTGCCGCTGAATGGGCGGTTCTTTCTGGATATCGCTTTGTTGACGCAGGGCACTGTTGCGCCGAGCACGAACAACCGGACGTTTCTTGCCGTTCCGAGCGGCATCGGAATCTCTGGCATCAACGCTTCGGGGACGCGTGAGGATTCGACGAACTATCTGTTCGACGGCATCAATCTGAGCGACATGGCGCAAAACCAGATCACGTTCCAGCCGAATATCGACATGATCCAGGAGTTCAAGGTGCAGACGAATGCGTTTAGCGCGGATTATGGACGGAACGCGGGGATCATTATCAGCGCGGTTTCGAAATCCGGCACGAATAGCATTCATGGGACGGCGTATGAGTTTGTGCGCAATGAGAAGTTCGACGCGAAGAACTACTTCGACCCGGCGGGCAACATCATTCCCTTTAAGCGGAACATTTATGGCTATAGCGTGGGAGCACCGATTTTGCGCAATCGGACTTTTTTCTTCACCAGCTACGAAGGTCGGCAGGGGCGTGAAGTCGCGTCGCTGAAGACACAGGTGCCGACGGCTTCGCAGATTGCCACGGTGACGAACCCTGTGGTGCTGAAGCTGCTGCCGCTGCTGCCGAAAGCGAACGACGCGACAGGGACCTTCTTTGTGGGACCGGCGGGACGGACGCGAACGTTAAACCAGTTTACGGGCAGGATCGACCACAACTTCTCTCAGCGGGATTTTCTGTTCGGGAACTTCATTTCGAACAGGGACCAGCGGACGGAGCCGACGCTGCAGGGTAGTAATCTGCCAGGGTTTGGGGATACGCGGCCGGCGAAGCGCGAGTTGTTCGCGTTGGGTTATACGCGGGTGCTCTCGTCTTCGGTGACGAATGAATTCCGCGCGGGAATGAATCGGGTGTTGATCAGCTTCACGGCGGACGATAAAGTGAATCCTTCGGCATTTGGGATTACATCGCCGTCTTCGGTATTTCCGCAGATTGCGATTTCGGGGGGTGCCGTGTTTGGCGGCATCTCCGGATTTCCGCAGGGACGGGGCGATACGACGTTTCAATATTCCGACGCTTTGTCCTGGATCAAAGGCCGACACTCTTTGAAGTTCGGCGCGGAGTTCCGGCGCTTTCGGAACAACAACTTCAACGGGGGAACCGGGGGCACGATCAACTTCCCGAACTTGGCCGCGTTTCTGGCGGGAGCTCCGAGTTCTGCTACCGAGACGGCGCTGCCGGCGAACCCCGGGCTTCGCGTGGGTGCGCTGGGCACATTCGCTCAGGACGATTTCCGGGTGAGCGCACGGCTTACGGTGAACCTGGGATTGCGCTGGGAGTACAACGGGGTGCCGAACGAAATTCACAACCGGTTGGGAATCTACGATTTTCAGCGGAACGCGGTGATCCAGGTGGGCACGAACGGGGTAGAGCGGCCGTATAAGCGGCAGTTCACCAACTTCGGGCCACGTTTCGGGTTTGCGTACGATCCAACGGCGCAAGGCAAGATGGTGGTTCGCGGCGGTTTCGGGCTCTATTACGATGAGCCGGTGACGAATATCGTGAGCGGGCTTGGGTCCAACCCACCTTTCGCGACGTCGGTGAATAATACGGGCAATGTGAACCTGGCGAACCCGTTCAATCTGCCTCCTGGGGCGGGCAGCGCGATTGCGGCAGTGGATCCGAATTTCAAGAGCGCCGTGGTGTATGCGTACAACCTGAATGTGCAGCGCGAAGCTTTCGGCACGGTGTTTCAGGTAGGTTATGTGGGCAGCCAGGCGCGGCATCTGCGGCTGACGGGCGACTATAACCAGGGCGTGAACGGTGTGCGGCCGATTAGTGGGTTTTCGAGCATCACGGTGCAGGAATCCGTTTCCAACTCGAATTACAACGGGCTTTGGCTTTCGGCGAACCGGAGGTTGGCGCGCGGGCTGACGTTCTCCGCTTCGTACACGTTCTCGAAATCGATCGACAACAATTCTGTGGGCAGTTCCAACCCGCAGATCCAGAATTTCTATTCCATCGGGGCGGAGCGGGCGCTTTCTGATTTCGATGCCCGGCAACGTTTCGTTTTGAGCGGTGTGTACCAGGTTCCTTTCCGGGCGAATGGCGCTTTGGCGAAGAGACTGGTGGAGGGTTGGACGATTTCTCCGATTGTGAATCTGCAGTCCGGGAACCCATTTAGCCCGATTGTGGCGCTGACGCGGACGGTGGCGCCGGGGGTGGTGCCCACGCCGGGGTTGATTTACAACAGCGGGAGCCTGGAAGGGTTCGACCGGCCGGATTACGTGCTTGGCCAGCCGCTGTACGTGGACCATCGGTCGCCAGCGCAGTGGGTGAACCCGGCGGCGTTTGCGCGGCACAATCTGGGCTTCGGGAATTCCGGGCGGAATGTTCTAACCGCACCCGGCTTGCAGGATGTGGATGTTGCGCTTTCGAAAGAGACTCTGGTGTTTGAGCGGGTGCGGATTCAGTTCCGGGCCGAGGCGTTTAATATTCTGAACCATCCGAATTTCGGGCAGCCCGTGAATTCTTTGACGGCCGCCACGTTCGGGCAGATTGTTTCGACGCGGACGGCGAGAGGGGATCTGGGGAGTTCGCGGCAACTGCAGTTGGGGTTGAAGATGATTTTCTGATCTGCCCTTCACAACTGCGTTTCAGAAGTGGAGCATTTGCGCAGACGATCGCAGAGTATAGAAAAAAATAAAAGCTTCAGTCTTGTCGAACGCCAGATGAGCCTAGAGAAGGGGGAATCAGATGCTGGTGATTGCTAATCAGCATGAAAGACGGAGAAGGAATGAGCCTGGAGGGGAGCGGAGAAGTCGAGTTCGCTGCCACCAATCAAGCGG
>JAYTGM010000327.1:0-4819 GCA_043733425.1 Terriglobia bacterium | reverse complement strand
ATGACCCTCTTTGAAACATTTTCAACTCTTTTTGTTGTTGCGAATCGGACAACTTATCAATCCCCTCCCAGCTCCAGGCCCAAAACCGCTAACCAATTTAATCAACTTCTGACAATGCGCATCTTAGAGAAAAAAGGCCATCACGTTGTTGTTGTGGGCAATGGGATAAAGGCGGTTGAAGCCCTTGCTACGAGTCAGTTCGATGTGGTGTTAATGGACGTGCAAATGCCGGAAATGAGTGGACTGCAAGCAGCAGCTGTGATTCGGAAAAATGAAAAAGGTACGAACACCCGGGTTCCAATTATCGAGATGACGGCCCATGCTGGTGGGGACTACAAACTAACCTACCTCCTGGCGGGCATGGATGCCTATATTTCCAAACCCATTCGCGCGGATGCACCAGGAAGGTCACTCATATTCAGCCACTCACCCCAAAAGAGCGGGAGACCATCGGCGAGCAGTACGTGTTCCCCTCCTGGATCACTGGCAAACATCTCACCGCAGGCGCTTTCAATCAAGCCTGCCGTGAGGTTTGGTTACGCTCCGGGTTGCGCAAGAAAGTAACCGCGCACACCCTCCGCCATTATGCCGAGTTCCGGACTATGCCGAGTAGATCGTGACTCAATCAACGGCAACCCGCAATAACGGCCGTTGTAGAAGCCAGAGTAGTTGGCGGGCTCGGCATAGTCCGGAGTCCGTTACAGGCTCTTGAGAAAAGCCAATAACTTGTCATCAGGCCGGTATCGACCTGACGCCTTCCCCTTCGCCAGGGGCGTCGTCTTGGCAAGAGCCTTTTCCTTGAGCGCAAGGTCGGCATCCAGGTAGATCTGGGTTGTCTCGATTGACTCATGCCCGAGCCACAGTGCGATCACGGAACGGTCGACGCCGGCTTGCAGAAGTTCCATCGCCGCTGAGTGGCGGAGCACATGTGGCGTGACCCGTTTGTTGTTCAGCGAAGGACACTTCTGTCGTGCGACGGCGACGTGCTTGGCCAACAGAAACTGGACTCCATCCGCGCTGAGGCGAGTTCCCCTGGCACTCGGAAACAGGATGTCACCAGTCCCGCACCGTGGCTCCCGCAGCCACAGTTTGAGTGCGTCGACGGCCTGTTTGGTCAGCGGAGTGCATCTCTCTTTTCGGCCTTTGCCAACGCAGCGCACGTGCGCGCCGGTTCCCAATATGACGTCGGGCGTGCACAGGCTGGTCATCTCGGAAAGCCGCAAGCCAGTCTGAACGGCAACCAGCAAGAAGGCCCGATCCCTGCGACCAGTCCAACTGCTGAGATCGGGTGCCGCCAGCACGGCCTCGATTTCCGGTCGGGTCAGAAATCCAATGAGCTTCTTCTCGTAACGCTTCGACGGCATCGCCAGAATCCGTTGGATCAGGCCGGATTGGGCGGGTTCCTCATAGGCGGCGTAGCGGTAGAAAGACCGAATCGCCGTCAGACGTTGATTACGGCTTCGCGCACTGTTGCCTCGGTTCTTTTCTAACTCGTCCAGGAATGCGCCGATCAAGGAGGGCTCCAGATCCGCCAGAGCTAGCCCGGAAGGAGGCTTGTGCAATCGCTTTGCGACAAACTGCAACAACAGGCGAAACGTGTCCCGGTAAGAAGCGATCGTATGGGGACTGACCTGGCGTTGAGCAATCAACCGTTGACTGAAGAAGCGTTCCAGCAAGCCGGGGAATCCGTTTTCATTCTTCATGCGGGAGACCCCATCTTTGTTCCAGGAGGCGCGTGGCGAGCCCCATCAGTTCCGGTTCCACGGAGAGGTACCAGTAGGTATCGGCCACATGCGCGTGTCCCAGGAAGGTCGACAGCACCGGTAGTCGCCGCTCAACATCCTCGTTGGACCGATACCACTGCACCAACGTGCGAACGGCGAATCGATGCCTAAAATCGTGCAGCCGCGGACCCTTGTGATCCTCCGGCCCGCGCAAGCCGATCTGCCGCGATAGATCGTAGAACGTTCGCCGAACCGCAGAGCCGTCCAGATGGCGGCCGTGATCGTTGAGAAAAAAGCAAGGCGACGATGTGTTGCCTAGAAACCGGTCGCGCCGTCGGGCGTAATCGGCCATGACGTCCTGAGTGGAAGGGTGGATTGGAACCAGGCGGGTCTTGCCGAACTTGGCTTCGCGGATTGTGAGAATGCCCTCGCCCAGATCCACATCTGGCCGCTCCAGTTTGAGAGCCTCGCTGATCCGTAAACCGGCCACTGCCAGCAGCCCGAACAGACATTGGTATGTCCACGGCCGCAGGCCCTGGCGAGGAGATAGCTTCAGCGCCGCTGCCAACAACTGTTGAATCTCCACTTCCGAATACAGATACGGACGTGCGCGGTGGGGCCGAAATGGGAGCAAACCCGCCGGAGGAATCTCTGTGCGCGGGTCGGTGGCGTGCCAATGACGGGCGAATACGCGGACAGAACTGAGCCGTTGCGCCCAATCGCTGGGCTGATGCCCAGCAGGCTGCATCGCCCACTTCATAGCAAGGTCCGTGGTCACGTATGGCGCGGCCTTCAGTTCCAGGAACGCGGCAAAATTCCGGAGGTCGCCGGCCACACCATGCAGCTTGAATCCAAGGCTGCGCCGGAGCGTGATGTAGTCGTCAATGCCCTGTCGCAAAGATGTCATCGGCTGCCTCCCGGCCAAGCAAGCGCTATGGAGCGAAGCGAGATCAAATCCACTTTGGCGTAGATACGAGTGGTATCAGGGCGTCGATGCCGTAACAGATCGCCGATCTCGGGCAAGGATGCGCCATGGTTGAGCATCCGGGTGGCCAGACTATGCCGGAACAGGTGAGAACCTCGATATTCCGACACCACTCCTGCTCTCTCCAGGGCCTTATCCACCAACGAGCAGATGGCGACCGAGTTGGCGAACCCGGTAAGCGGCGCCTTGGCGCGGATGAACAGGCGACGACTGGAACACTGCGGCCTACCTGTCGAGAGATACTCCGCAATCGCGGTTCCCACTTCGGAGGGCAAAGGCATCTGTGCGACCCGTTTTCCTTTGCCGCAGACCGTGATTAAACCGGCTTCCCAATCGAAATCGTCCAACGTGAGGGCAACCACTTCGCCGGCTCGCAGGCCCAGACGCGCCAGCAACAGCAAAAGGGCATAGTCTCTCTTGCCGATGACAGTTTGCCGGTCACAGGAGCCCAGGATCTTCTCGATCTGCTCTCCGGAAAGAAACCTTGGCACATGGGAGAGCGACCAAGTGGCGATGGTGGGCACGCACGCCGCCCAGTCGACAGCCACGATACCGCGATGGAACAAGTAGCGCAGAAAGGACCGTAGCGCCGTTACCACCAGCAACACGCGTTTGGAGGTGACTAGGGTAGCCTGACGCTGCACGAACCCGGTAATGTCGGCCGCAGTGATCTGTTGAAAGTCTAAGTCTCCCTTGGGAGAACGTTCCGACAGGAATGATCGTGCGACAGGCGTGTAGTTGATCACCGTCGCCTCCGACAGGCTACGCTCTTGCCGCAGGTACTGCTGAAACTCGAGTAGCGCTATTTCAACGGGTGTCGGAGGTTGTGTGGTCGCATCCGTTGTGTCGGGTCGCAGGATGGCCAGCAGCCGGGACAGCGCGGCAGAATCGCCTTTGCGCAATTTCCCATCTTGCTCCCGGTCCCGAAGGTACTGCTCGATCATCGCTGGGCCCACATCTTGGCTGGTCAGCGCTTTCCGATCAAGCCAGCAGTTAAAACAGCCGAGCAATCGCAACTGTACGAAGCCCGAGTGGATTGAGTAGCCGTCCTCGTGCAAGCGCCGTGCATAGTCTTCTAGCGGCGAAGCCAACGGTCCGCCTTTCAAGGCCTCAAGCGTTCGTGGGTTCGTGCGGTCATTAAAGAAGTAGTCGAATGGTGTTTCCATTCCTCCAGCATCCACGGCCGGAGCCATCTCGGACTATGCCGAGTCAGTTTTGCGAGAAGAGGCAACAATAAGGGTACCGACAAATTTACTCGGCATAGTCCGGAACTCGGCATAGTGCCGCAGGGTGTGCGGGGTGACCTTCTTGCGCAACCCGGAGCGTAACCAAACCTCACGGCAGGCGCTATTGAGAGCGCCAGCAGTGAGATGCTTTCCTGCAATCCAGGAAGGGAACAAATACTGTTCGCCGACTGTTTCGCGTTCTTTGGATGTAAGTGGTTGCAGATGTGTTGTACTCCAGTAGAGCCGCAGCACACCGAGCAGACGCGGGGAAAGTAGCGTGTAGCGGTCTTTACCGCCCTTGCCGTTTTCCACTCGTAGAAGCATGCGGGAAGCGTCGATGTCTTTTACCTTGATGGCGACAGCTTCAGAGATGCGTAGGCCTGCTCGGTAACAGACCATGAGTGCAGCGCGGTTTTTCAGGCCGGGGATATGATCAAAAAACACAACCAATTCTTCCTGGCTGAGGACGACTGGCAGTTTGTGTGGCCGTTTGATGCGCGGGAAATCAGCGTTGCTCCATGGCATTTCCAGGGTCGTGAGGTAAAAGAATTTTAGGGCTGAGACTTGTTGGTTGACACCTTCAGGCGACATCTTCTTTTCGTTAGTCAGATAAAGGATGTATTGCCGGATGGCTTCGGTGTCGAGTTTTGATGGACATGTGTCGAAGTATCGGGCAAATGCCGCGACGTGCGCGATATAGGCCCTTTGTGTTTCAGCGGCCAAGCCCCGCAGTTGCATGTCTTCGGCCATCCGTTGGCGTAAAATCGTCATGGTAACTCCTGAATTAATTGGATTGGTCATTTGGAAAACAACCTCATTCAGTTTTTCAGGAGTTGCCGCCTTTGTCATGGCGAAGACAATTACCGCGACAGCGGTTTAGTTCA
>JAYTGM010000326.1:0-4820 GCA_043733425.1 Terriglobia bacterium | reverse complement strand
TTGGCGATAACTCGCTGCCTCCCTCCGGCGCATCCGGCGGTTCCACAACTGTGGGCGGCGTGTCGTCCTCCACCCGCAAGTCCACCGTCAACGCACTCGCCAAACTGTACGATGTCGTGGCTCCCACCATGAATGTCCAGCCGAATGAGCTTGAAGCTGTCGATGGCCGCATTCAGGTCAAAGGCAACAGCGCAAAGAGCCTAACCTGGAAAGCAGCGTGCGCAAAACTCGGCGTCAATAAAATTTCCGAAATCGGCATCAATGACCAGCGCAAGCCGGAAGGGCTCAACGCCTCAGGTGTCGGCGGCATCCAGATGGCCCACGTCTCGGTCGATATCGAAACCGGCATCGTGAAGATGAAGCGCTTCGTGGCCGTGCAGGATATCGGCTTGGTCGTTAATCCCAAGCTGGCCGATTCGCAGGTGCACGGCGCAGCCATCATGGGCATCTGCGGCGCGCTTTTCGAAGAGCGCATCATGGATAGCCAAACCGGCAAAATGCTGAATGCCGATATGGAATTCTATAAACTCGCAGGCATCGGCGATATTGGTGAAATCATCTCGCACCTCGATATCACGCCGGAAAATGACAAGCGCGGAATCGTGGGCCTCGGCGAACCTTGCGCCGTCGGTGTTGTCGCTGCCATCGCCAATGCGGTTGCGAACGCGATCGGGGTCCGCGTCCCCAGCGTCCCGCTCACTCCAGACCGCGTGCTCGCGGCTCTCAACGGAACCTCTGACAGGAGATCGGCATAATGGAAAAATTCGCTTACGCCAGCCCCACGGCCGATAAGGATGCCCTCGCGCTCCTCGGCTCCACCTGGGGCGATACCGCAATTCTCGCGGGCGGCACTGACCTGGTCACCGCCATGAAAGAGTTCCTTGTCACTCCGAAAACGGTAGTGAACATCAAAGGCATCAAATCCTACGGCGGTATCGCGATGGGCAAGAACGGCATGCGCATCGGCTCAACCGTCACCATGGATGAGCTCGCCGAAAATGCAGCCGTCCGGAAAGCTTTCCCTTCGCTCACGGAAGCCGCGCTCGGAATCACCAGCCCCCAAATTCGCAACATGGGTACCGTGGGTGGCGATCTCCTCCAGCGCCCCCGCTGCTGGTATTACCGCAACGGCTTCGGCCTGCTGGCCACGCAAAATGGCAAAGCGCTGGTGCCGGATGGCGAAAATAAATACCACGCCATCATCAACAACAACGGCCCGGCATATTTTGTCAGCGCCTCAAGCCTTGGCCCCGCGCTCATCGCCTTGGGCGCGACTATCCGCCTGCAGTCCGCCAGCGGCATGCGCGATGTCCCTGCTGAAAAGTTCTTCGTCACTCCGTTGAACGAACAACAGCGTGAAACGGCCATCCAGCCGAATGAGATTCTGGCGGAGATCCTGATCCCCACCGCGCCGACAGCGAACGCCACCTATGAGGTCCGCCAAAAGGAAGCGCTCGATTGGCCGCTCGCCAGCGCCTCGGTAGCCCTCAAAATGTCCGGCAACCAGATCACAACCGCAAGGGTTGTTCTGGGGCACGTAGCGCCCACGCCCTTCGCCGCAACAGCCGCCGATAAGTACCTCGCCGGCAAACCCCTCAATGAACAAACTGCCGAAGAGGCAGCCAAGCAAGCCGTCATGAGCGCAACGCCGCTTAGCCAGAACGCCTACAAAGTTCAATTGGCCAGGGTAGCTGTTAAACGCGCCCTGCTCGCCGCCAGGCAAGGTTGATATGGCACAGGAACGTTCCGGTTTAGGCCGAATCGGCACAGACCGTTGTCTGAACTTACGCTGGAAGGGTCTCTTCATAGAAGCCGAATGGGACCCCACGGTGCAACATGGTAACGATAGGGCTTTCTGGTGCCAGCACACCTTCAACTGCCTCGGTCCGGATAGCAAAATAGCCGACGAGTACGAGTGCAATCCGGCCAGGGCCTGTTACGAACAGTTATAATAAAGTTTTAAGGAGCAACCGCATGAAGAAACTTCTGTCTTCCGCTCTTCTCATTTCCGCCAGCGCATTCGGCGCAGGCTTCCCCTCAGCAGATAAAATCCAAGGCAATTACGTCGAAGCAAGAACGGCCGATGTCTACACCGGTCCCTGCTTCGCAAACTCGGAAGTAGGCCTTACCGGCGAACTCGCCGTCCTTGGCTGGAAAATCTCGAAAGGCAGCTGGTCCGGCGTAAAGCTTGATGGCCTTTCCGTAGTCGGAGTCGTGAAAGCCAAGTCAACGCTGGGCGATGTTTACACAGAATCGAACCCAGCCAAATCGATTTTGATCGTCGATCAGAACGCTACGCCGGAGCAGCGCGAAGCGCTCCAAGCCTATGCCAAGCACCAGGGCGGCTATCTTTTTAGCGATGTAGTTCGTGTAGAATACACACCCATCTCCTTGGAATTCGATGGCAACACCCCGCACAGCATGGCGGCAACGCTCACTGCGGGCAACCTCGCAAAAATCCAGACCCGCGCGTTAAGCGAAGGTGATCAAATCTGCCATAACGAAATCACCTGGTACGCGCCGCTAACCGCTCTGAATCATGCCATGCCAGCCTACGCGCTAGCCAACAAATTCACGGGCAAGGGCCTCGGCACCACCTGGAGCAGTCCAGACAAACGCAGCGCCTTCGTAGGAACACTGTAGTTGATCCAGTAACGCTTCGCTAAGTCGAAAACTTCGCCGTAACTTTAGGCTTTGCTGTTCCAGCCTTATGCGGCGTTAGCAATACACTTAATTCCAGATCGGTAACCAGTTCCCCCATGCGAACCACCAGTTTCCGGTGGCTCGCATTCGCCGGAAACACGTCAAATGCGGCATGACGGGGTGCCTGAATCTCGGCCTCCAGCAGCCACCCGTTCTTTGACAAGGTTGCTGTGTTGCCGTTGAGCATGATTTCGGCGTCTGTCACCATTCCCCACAGAACATCAATCGGCAGCTCAGCCTGCACCGTGTCCTCCACCAGAACAGCCTGACGGTTGAGCATCCCAATCCGCCTCTGTAGGCTCTTCACCCTTCCCGGATAAGCATGTGTCAAATCGATCTGCACCCATGAAGCATCGGGCCCGAATTCATGACGGACAATGCGCGCCTCGGCCTTCGTATCCTGATTCTCATTCCCAATCAGAGGAGTGTTGTGGCTCTCCGTCCGCATCTTGTAATAGCTCCAGCGCTTGTTGCCGAAGTATCCGGGCAGGTTGTAGTCGTCGGGCCCCAGGTCCGCTGCCCAGCGCACGCCGCCCGCATCCAGCACGAAGCTCCCCAAATCCAGATGCGCATGAGGTGCCTTGTTATCGCCGCCTTTGACGGCCAGAAACAAGGCGTTTGGGTCTTCCCAGGAACTGCGCAGAAACGCGCACTGCACGCCGCTGAATATCGCGTCCAGAGGCCACTGTGGCCCCAGCGGCGGCTTGCCGTCACGCTGGAACCAGACCAGATTCAGCGAATCAGCCAGCTTGGCGCGTTCGGCCATTTTCGTCTGCTGCCAAGTGTATGTCGGGTGCGCAAATCGCTTCGCAAGCCAGAACATCGCCGGCTCATCGGCCAGTTCCTCGCCGGCATCGGCATAGTTGAAGACTTTGTTCGTCGGACCGGTAAAGTAGACGCGAAACCGGCCCGCCTTACTGAAGCCAGATTGGTTTCCCACAAGCCCGAAGTCTTTACCCAAGGCCGATTCCAGCGCCGCCAGCATCACCACCGAGTAGTGTGTCGCGTACTCCCAGTACCCCGGACCCTCAATCCAACCGCCATCGGTCCCGTAACTCGAGAGCGCCTTCGGAACGGATTCAAGCGCGGCTTTCAGAACAGCCCCGGCTTTCTCGGGGTCGGTGTCGGCCACCGCAAGCGCACCAAGCACCAGCCCTCCATTACAGACCAGGTTCCAGTTGTACCGGTTGTTCACCCAGAGCGCTTGCGTCCCGTACGCCTGCAAGCCCGGCTCCAGGCCCTTCTGGACAATAGCGGTCCGAAGCAACGTGCGGTCGTCCTCGCTCAGCTCCGGATACAGCCAGTCATACCCAATCGCGAACGCATGAGTCATCTCCGCGACATCAAGAAAATGAGAAGGATTCCAATCTTTGAACGCCGCAGCCGCCCGAAGCTCTTTCATAGCCCGGTCCAGCCTGCTGCGCTTGCCGTCCAGCCGGTAAAGCAGGCTCAGTGTGTAAACGCGCTCCAACACGCGGCGGCTGGTCTGCAACAAGCGCGGCCCTACAAGTTTGTACTCAACTACGGGCGCGCTCTGAAGGCGCTCCGCTTCGCGCTCCAAATCCGCCAGGCACTTTCGGGCGAGCGGACTCTCGCGCAGCAGGTCGCGCGTTCGTTGCACATCTCCCGCAAGCCAAAGCAATCGCGGATGCTCCGGCCGCAGCGTACCCAAGGGTCCGTCGATCTGCGCCCAGGCCGCGGTTACTCCCGCCAGCTGCAGCATTGCCGATCGTCTGGTCAAAGTCCCTATTCCCACTCGCTTGATTCTAACTCTCGTGCTTGCCATACATCCGTGTGGTGCTGTAATACGTATCACTAATATCAATGGTATGTGAAGGGCTACCAGCGGAGAGTTACGGCTTCTACATACTTGGCTCCCTCACGGGAACGGAGCTAGTCGAGTTGCAATCGCACCTGGATCGGAACTGTGTGCGATGCAGATCGGAACTCGCCATGGCCGCAAGTATCTGGTACGGCGTGGCATTGGCGGCTCCCCAAACGGAGCCCCGCCGCGCTTTGCGCAAGCGAATCATGGCCCTGGTCCAAAACCCCGATCGTTTCCGCCTGGTGTGGTGGCAGCCTGTCGCCGCTCTCGCAACCCTGGCACTAGCCATATT
>JAYTGM010000325.1:0-4822 GCA_043733425.1 Terriglobia bacterium | reverse complement strand
CCGGGCGTGAGGACGGCACTAATTGTTCGTGAAAGGATCTCTTCGCAACCCACGGTATGCGGCGAGCCCCCACGGAAATTCCGAAAGCGACAGTATTGAAGGCGATCCATCCGCCTTGTGAGTGAAATCCTTGAGTTGCGATATCCCGCCAGCCAGCGTTCCCGATGATGATGAGAACTGCAATTCTGACTGCATTCAAAAAAAGCAGCAGAGCAATGCCCCCCGGGATCAAAAGCAGTGCCTGCGGGAACCGGACTTCCTTCCGAAAAAGGAAGAGCCAAAGGATCAGGAAGACAACCAGAAGTGCGGCCCCTTCTATGCCGGAACACTCTGGAGCGATTACAACTGTAAATGTAGTAGTGCCGTGAATGTTCCGGCTGGACCACCATCTTTTGAAACACTGGAGTGAGCAACATCTCGACCAGGAAAAAGGTAAAGCGGGTCAAGGATTTCCACAATCTCCAGCTCTGGGCGACAGCGCTTGCGGCAATGGCCGCTGCGCACGCTGCATAGATTGCGAGCTTTCCTGTTTTTCGCATCAGAAAATGCCAGAGCCGGAGAGGCATGAAAGCGACAGCGGCAAACAACAGGGCCGCCACTCCGAAGAAAGCCCATTCCGCTACCAGATTCCAGCCACGGTCAGACCGCGTGAGAGCTACCGAACACACAATAAACGCTGCCAGAGCACCAAAATGAGCAAAAACCGGAAGGGGGTTGATCGGAACAGTCTTCATTTGTGCAGCTATCGAAAGGAGTGCCGGCTGAAACCTCAAGTAAAGAAAGGTGCAGTAGATGGCGGCGAGCCCAATCAGGAATTGAACTCCCCAGATAGAAGCTCGCGCTACGAGGCCGCCTTGCAAGTCGCCCAGTGAATGGAACAAGGAGGCAGCATCGAACTTCATGGATACCGCCACTGCCTCCAAAGCCAAAATCGACACGAATGCCGCCAGCCTCAACGTTAGAGTTCGGTGGCCCATACCAGACGCTGGAAGGGCAGGCGCTTCAAGCATGCCGCGGTACTCCCAGGATGATGGCCGTCCCGGCCAGGCAAATGCCGGCACCAATCAAATCCCAAGTGTCTGGACGGGTCTTTTCGATGCCCCACAAAAATAAGAGGGAAGCGACAACGTACACGCCGCCATATGCCGCGTAAGCTCTGCCGGCGAACGCCGAATTCACCTGCGTTAGGGCTATCGCGAAAAGGATCAACGACGCTGTGCCCGGACCCATCCAAAGCGCGCTTTTGCCCAGGCGAAGCCACGCCCAGAAGGCAAAACAGCCCCCAATTTCGCCAATCGCGGCCACGCAGTACCAGATCAGGTTTCGCATCCGACAGAAGATTTAGTCTACGGCAAATTGAATTTGTCACAAGCTTTTCATCGAAACTTGGACTGAGTTCGATAAACTGAAACGAACTCTCGCTTCTACATGAAAACTCTTGCATTTACGCTTTCTCTGCTTCTCTGCCCGCTCGCGCTCTTTGCGCAGTCCGAGCTAGGCGGTTCCTCCCTCAATGGCACCGTGACAGACCCCTCCGGCGCGGTCGTCTCCGGTGCCAGTATCAAACTCAGCAACGAACAGACAGGATTCACCCGTACTGCCCGCTCAAACGATTCCGGACTATATAACTTCGTCCGTGTTCCAGTGGGCTCGGGTTATGTGCTCGCCACGGAGCACCCCGGTTTTCGGCCTGTCATCCAGCAGGGTCTCCGGCTTGATGTTGGTGCGGTCATCACGCTTGACATCGCACTTCAGATTGGCGGGAGCACGGAGGTGGTCTCCATTGCCGCCGATGTTCCCCTGATCGAAACGGGAAGGTCCCAGACGGCCACCACGGTCAACGAGCGCGCGGTTGCCGATCTTCCAGTAAACGGCCGTAATTTCATCGATTTTACGCGCCTTTCGCCGGGCGTTGTGAGTGACCCGACACGCGGCGGCGACCTCTCTTTTGGTGGCCAGCGCGGTCCCGCGAATTCATTGCTTGTGGATGGCGGCGATTCGAACAGCCTCTTTTTCGGGCAAGCGGTTGGACGCACCGGCTTCCGCCCTTATTCCTTCTCGCAGGATGCCGTTCAGGAATTTCAAGTCAATACGAATGATTATCCGGCGGAAATTGGGCGCGCCGGCGGTGGCGTAATCAACGTTGTTACTAAGTCAGGAACGAATGCCGTTCACGGAACCGCGTTTGAGTTCTACCGTGATAAAGCGCTTAACGCCAATACCTTCACGAATAATCGCGGCGGCATCGCCAAGCAGCCGTATCACTTCAATCAATTCGGCGGTTCTCTGGGCGGTCCTGTACGGAAAAACAAGTTGTTCTTCTTTGTGAATTACGATGGCCAGCGCAACACCGCTCCTCAGGTGATTATCCCGAATATCGCCGTACCCGCCAATCTGTTACCGCAACTTGGTCAATACTTGGCTCCTTACACGACCGGTGCCATCAATAACGTGGGCTTAGCCAAGTTGGATTGGAATATTTCCGATCGCCAGCGGTTCTCTATCCGGTACAACCTTAATCGCTTTACCGGTACTAACTTTGAAAATACGAATCTGAATGCGGTCGGTACGACGAGCTCTCAATCGCACACGGGGGATTCGCAGGTCACCACTGATAACGTAGCGATGAGCTACTCAAATGCCCTAAATTCCAATGTTATTTTGGATGCCCGCTACACGTTCATCCGCGATAACGAACCTGGGCAGGCTAACTCCGCAGCTCCCGAAGTAGTAATTACCAACGGTATCGTCTTTGGCCGCAACAACTTCAGCCCCCGCTATACGAATGCTAAGACCAACCAGGGCATCTTCACCCTTTCCGTTGTTTCCGGACGCCATACCGTCAAGTTCGGCGCTGATTTAAATCGCGCCGCCATCTCGAATTTTTTCCCAGGTTTTTTCAGCGGCAGTTACACTTTCCCCAGCTACCTAGCCTTTGCCGCGGGACAGCCTTCCCAATTCACGCAAGGTTTTGCCGGGCCGGGAACCTCCGGGGCACTCACTCAGCCGAACGTACTCGAAACCGCTTTGTTCGCGCAGGATTCGTGGCGTGCAACGGATCGGCTCACTCTCAATTACGGCATCCGTTACGACATATTTAAATATGCGCAGCCGACAGTAGACAATCCCAACGATGCGCTTCACGCGACCGGTGTCAGAACAAATGTGGTTCCGGTGGATTACAAAAATGTGGCGCCGCGCTTAGGCTTCGCTTACAAGCCTTTTTCAGGCGAACGCGTTGTGCTCCGTGGCGGCTACGGTATCTTCTATGCCCGCACGCCTGCCATCCTGATCGGTACCGCATTTTCGCAAAACGGCATTCAGGTTCGTAACTATACCCTGACACCGAGCAGCCCGTTTTTTCCTGCTTATCCGAACATCCTTCCTTCAGTTCCCGCGGTCGGTCTTTCCCCCAACTTGTTCGTGATGCAGCCGAATTTTGTTTCGCCGCTGACGCACCAGGCGAGCCTGAATCTGGAACTCGCCGCCACACGCGACATGTCGGTTGTGCTTGGATACCTGGGCGTTCGTGGCGAACATCTGACACGTACGCGCGATACCAACCTGTTACCTGAAGTGGCCACAGCCGGAACTTTTGACGACGGCACACCGGTTATCTTTTACCGCCACCCTGGCAATAACGGAACGCCCATTCGGCCCAACCCTGCATTTGGACGCATTAGCATGTTCGACAGCGGAGCCGATTCCATTTATCACGGCGGATTTATCCAGTTGGTCAAGCGTTACTCTCATCACTATCAGTTTCTCACGTCGTATACCTTCTCGAAGGTCATTGATACCGTACCGGATGGCACTGCCGTCGTCGTCGGCAGCGATGACGCCAAGCAAGCTCAGGATTCGCTACAGCCCAATAATGACCGTGGTCCCGGTGCCGCGGATATTCGGCATCGCTTCGTTTTCTCCGCAGTGTGGGACGTGAACTATTGGGACACTTCGTCCAATCTCTTCGCCAAATACGCGCTGGGCGGATGGCAGCTTTCCACCATCGCGCAGATCCAATCGGGCCGCCGTTTTAATGCGCTAGCGCAAAACGATCCAAACAACGATCAAAATAACGCCAGCGATCGTGTGCCGGGCGTCGGCCGGAACACTATTGAAGGCCCGGCTTTTGAAACGATTGATCTTCGAATTTCCCGCGACATTCCGCTTTACCGCGAACGTGTCCGCCTAAGACTCATTGGGGAAGCGTTCAACCTGACGAACAGGGCCAACTTCAACGGTTTGCAGAACACAAAGTACACCTTCAACGGCACGACACGGGTTTTCACCCAAAGAACCGATTTTCTAAGGCCGCTGAGCACCTTCGACCCCAGAATCTTACAGCTTGCCGTGAAGATTATTTTCTAAATTCCGCGTGTTCCCGGTCCGGGTCTCCCACTCGGACCGGGTCATTAACCCATTCATCCCAATCGCGCGGTCCACGGCCAGAATTCCATCCAGATGATCCATTTCGTGCTGGAGTAATTCGGCCAGAGCACCTTCTGCTTCCAGAGTTTGTTCCAGCCCTTTTTCATTCTGGTATCGAACCGTTACGCGGCAGGCACGCTCCAGCCAGACCAGCAAATTCGGAAAGCTGAAGCAGTCATCCCACAACTGAAACCGTTCCGCGCTCGCGCTCACAATAAGAGGGTTCACCAGCGAATAGGTCCGGCCCTCAAATTCCATATAGATCACGCGCTCCAGAACGCCAATCTGAACGGCACTAATGCCGCGCCCAAAGCCGTGGGTGCGCTGAAATTCGTGCAGCGTGTCGCGCAAGTGGGTCAATGTTTCCGGGGCGCTTGCCACCTCTACCGATCTC
>JAYTGM010000324.1:0-1611 GCA_043733425.1 Terriglobia bacterium | reverse complement strand
GCGGTTCACGCGGCACGATCAGGAATACAAGACACCGTTGAACCTGCACATTGGCAAGCGGGAGTGGCCGATTGGGCTCATTCTGACGACGCTGATTTTGTTTGCAGTAGCAGTTGCGATTGTGTTTTCAAAGAAGATCGCCACCATCTATGGCGTGATTTTTACCGTAGTTCTTTTTCTGGTGTTTACCGTCTCTGAGCGTGTGAACAGGCGCAAATTAGCGGAGCGAAAGTCTGACCTGGAGCAATTCAATCTGGACATGCGTCCGGAGGTTGTTGCCGAAGCCGTTCATGCACGGCCGGGTTGCATTCTGGTGGCGGTCCGCGATAATTCCACAATGGCTCATCTGGACAGTGTGTTGAGCAAGACGAACATGCGCCGTCACGATATTGTCGTAATGACCGTGCGCCCGGTTTCAGCCGGTGCCGGTGAGTATAAGCTTGGCGAGAATCAGTTGTTCACAGACTATGAACAAGCCCTGTTTTCGCAAGTGGTGACGCGGGCGGAGAAAGAAGGCAAGACCGTGGATCTGGTGGTGGTGCCCGGCGTGGACCCGTTCGATGCCATGGTGCAGACAGCCTCTACGTTGAAAGCTTCGCGGTTGGTAACGGGCGTTTCCTTGCGTATGGATTCAGCGGAATTAGCCAGCCGGATCGGCTTGGCCTGGGAGCGTATTCCCGAGCCAAGGCATCCTTTTTCCCTGGAAGTAATCAGCCCGGGCAGAGCATCGTTCTACGTGAATCTTGGCCCGCATCCGCCGCGGCTTTGGCCGGAAGATTTGGAGCGGCTGCATCACTTGTGGCTGGGGCTCACATCGACAGACTTCGCTTCCAATCTGCATCATCGCGATGTGGTGGGCGTGGCCCTGCGAAGGCTGGAGCGGGATCTGGAAGGGGAACGCCGCGGTGAGGCAGTGGTGGATCTGAATCAGGAATTGCGAAAGGATTAGGAGGGAATGCTTCGATATTGTTTTTTGGTTCTGGCGATGGGATTATGCGCCATGACGGGGATTGCGCAAGCGCCCCGCAAGACGGCTGCACCCAGTGGATCTGTGAATGCGATGCTGGCGTATCCGCTCTCGTCCGCGGGGTTAGATAAGTACGCGCAAGCCAGCCGGGGGATGAACGCGCTGATTGCTAAAGAACCGGGTGTGCTGGCAAAGCTGAAGCCATCGGCAACCGATGCGCCGAATACAATTGACGCGACGGTCAGCTTCACAAAGCAGCATTGCCCTGAGTGCGTGAGCATGGTGGAGAAGAGCATGCCGTATCGCGATTACGTTTTATTTCAGGGGTCCTTGATGATCTCTTACGTTTCCGCGATACGCCCGCGCACAGGCTCTAGAGTGCATGTGAGCCCTGATAATTTGAAGTTTGTTTTGGCGAACAAAGCAAAGATCGATGGGATTTTAGCGGAGCAGCGGAAACAGCCGGGTACGCGGTGATAGTTTGTGGGCGGCCGATAGCTATAGCGGCACGCTGCAGTGTGTGCAGTGTCACGCTGGTGTTTGCCGGATCGAGCAACCGGTCGAGCGCTCTTCTACTGGTTCGCATCCGAAGTGCCATGGCAGCTTTCGTGATGCGGTCTTTTTCCATAGCCGTTGTAATTTGA
>JAYTGM010000323.1:0-12583 GCA_043733425.1 Terriglobia bacterium | reverse complement strand
TATTTGTGCCGCAACAGCAACACCAGCATGACTGGATACATCATCTACTCGAACGATGTGCTGACGGATCTTTGGAGCCATTTAGAAGATGCGGTTCGCGAGGGTACGCACCGCTGGAACCAGAGCTTTGGCTTTTCCGGACCGCTGTTCGATAGCTTTTTTCCCACGGACGAAGCCATGCGCACGTTCATCATGGGAATGCACGGCTTTGGGACTTTAAGTTCGCCAGCCGTCGCGCAGGCTTTCGACCTGAGTGGCTTCAAAACCGTTGCGGATTTGGGCGGTGCCACCGGTCATCTCACAATCGCCCTTTGCGAACGGTACAACCAGCTTCGCGGCGTGGTCTTCGATTTTGCGCGGGTACTCCGAGTGGCTGAGGAGCAAATTGCACAATCGAGCGCTCGCGGCCGCATTGTATGCATGGCGGGCGATTTCTTCCGTGACGAACTTCCGGTTGCCGACCTATACGTGATGGGCCGCATCTTGCATGACTGGGATGACGCGAAGGTTGACGAACTGGTTTGCAAGAGCTTCAACGCGCTGCCTTCAGGCGGAGCGCTGCTTTTAGCGGAAAAACTTCTGGATGCAAACCATCATGGCCCTGCTTCGGCACAGATGCAATCGCTCAACATGCTGATTTGCACGGAAGGCCGCGAACGCAGCTTCGCCGAATATTCGGAATTGCTTAAACGAGCGGGGTTCACCAAAGTGGAATTTGTGCGCACGGGCAAACCGGTAGACGCAATTCTGGCCCGTAAGGCGTAGTATATTCATCGGGATGTTCTTGCGTCTGGTTCGTTTCGCGATATTGCCCTGCTGCGCTCTTTTTATGAATGCTCAAGTGAAAATCGATAAAGTTCCGTATGGCGGCTGGCCGAACTGCTACCGCATTTCGAATGGAGAGGTTGAGCTGATTGTCACCTCAGATATAGGCCCGCGTATTATGCGCTACGGGTTCATCGGAGGGCAGAATCTATTTAAGGAATATCCGGAAACGCTTGGGAAGAGCGGGGAGGCCACTTGGCAACTGCGCGGTGGCCACAGAATTTGGGTGGCACCTGAAGATGCGGTCCGTACCTATGCTCCGGACAATGGCCCAGTTCAGATCAAAATAGACGGGCAGGTACTGACAGCCATCCAACCGGCGGAGCCGCTGACCGGTTTCGAAAAGCAGATTCAGATCACGCTCGCTCCCCACGGTTCTGAAGTGACCGTTCGCCACCAGATTCGCAACACGTCACCCAGGCTGCAGGAGGCTGCCGCTTGGGCGCTCAGCATCATGGCGCAAAACGGAATCGGCATTACCGGCTTTCCCCCGCGCGGCAAACATCCGGACGTGCTGCCGCCAACGAACCCGCTGGTGATGTGGGCTTTCACGGATTTGACTGACCCGCGCCTGGTCTTCACAAAAAAATATTTAACTTTGCGCCAGGACCCTGCAAATACTGCTCCGCAGAAGCTGGGCCACTTCAACAGCGACACATGGGCTGCGTATCTCTTGGGTTCCGACCTGTTCCTGAAGCAAAGCAAGGCGGAAGCCGGGCGCGTCTATCCCGATATGGGGTGTTCCTTTGAGATTTTTACCCGTAACGACATGTTAGAGATGGAAACGCTTGGCCCCATCGAGCGGCTGGCGCAAGGCCAATCCTTGACCCATGTGGAACATTGGAGCTTAACGAAAGGTGTCAAAATGGGTGCTATTAGCGATGCCGAACTCGATCGTATTTTGCTTCCGCTTCTAAAGAACGACAAACGGTAAACTGGAAAGATTAATGAGAGTTACTGTAATTGGCACCGGCTACGTCGGCACTGTCACTGGGGTCTGCCTCGGCTATCTTGGCCATCACGTGACGTGCGTGGACACGGATTCTGTAAAGATTCAAAAGCTGCGCGCGGGCGAGATCCCGATATACGAACCGCATCTGGCTGAACTGCTTCCCGTGGCGCAGGCCCGTGGGGGCGTGGAATTTTCAACTGAACTTGCTCCTGCCGTTATGCAGAGCGATGTGATCTTCATCGCCGTGGGCACTCCTCCTCAGGCCACTGGTGAAGCCAATCTTTCTTATCTGGAAGCAGCAGCCCGCAGTATCGGTGCCGCCATGGATAGCTCACGCTTTCGCGTAGTGGTCAACAAATCCACTGTTCCTGTCGGGTGCGGAAATCTGGTGGAGACGCTCATCCGGGAAGGCATAGAATCGATTCCGCAGCACGCGGAAAATATCCGTTTCGGCGTTGCCAGCAACCCCGAATTCTTGCGCGAAGGGTCTGCCATTGCGGATTCCTTGTTCGCGGACCGCATTGTTCTGGGTAGTGAAGACCGCCAGACGATCGATGTGCTGCGTGAACTTTACTCCAGCCTGATCGAGCAGAATTTCGAGCCGCCTGCCGGCTTCACACGTCCACATCTGATGAGTAAAGTGCCCTTGGTGACCACCACGCTCACCAGCGCTGAGATGATTAAATACGCAGCGAACGCATTCTTGGCAATGAAAATCGGGTTTGCCAATGAGATGGCGAATATCTGCGAAAAAGTAGGCGCGGATGCCCTGGAAGTGATGTCGGGAATTGGGTTCGATTCGCGCATTGGCTTAAGCTTCCTGAATGCAGGGATCGGCTGGGGTGGCAGTTGCTTCGGCAAAGATGTGCAGAGTCTGCTGCACATTGCCGGCGAGTATGGCTATCAGGCGAGATTACTGGAATCTTCGCTTGCCGTGAACCGGCAGCAGCGGCATCTGGTGATTCAGAAGTTGCAAGAGAAGCTGTACATTTTGAAGGGCCGCACGATTGGGCTGTTGGGTTTAGCTTTCAAACCGAATACGGACGATCTGCGCGACGCGCCAAGTTTGCAAATTGCGGAAAAACTGTTACAGATGGGTGCGCGTGTTCGCGTTTACGATCCCGTGGCCATGGAAGTCTGCAAGGAACAGCATCCCACTCTTCGTGTGACATACTGCCCCGATGTGGCCTCAGTAGCCACCAAGGCGGATGCACTGGTGTTGGTAACAGAGTGGCCGGAGTTTAAGACAATTGACCTCAAAGAAATTGCTAACCGCATGTCGCATCCCGTGATGATTGACGGGCGCAATTTGTTCGACCCGGAGACCGCCCGCCGCGCCGGCTTCGATTATGCAGGAATCGGCCGGGGCGGCCGCCCGAACGGCAATGCCGAACTTCTCGCCCGATCCGCTGACGCAAGCCAGCGAATCCCTGTATTGCTTCCGGCGAGCTAATCGCTTCAGCCACTACTATTGTTTTGTCTGGGTGGGTTGTCTTGCGCCCTGGAAAAATTCATTCTGCAAGCGCGGGCTATTCTGGTCTGCTTTAATGGCGCGGATTGCATTGGCAATATTGTTAGCTGCCGCTTTCATATCGAACTCGCCCAGTTCGCGCGTTGCGGCAGCGCCATCTCCGGCGTAGTGATCTGGAAATTTGCCGTACCACCAGATTCCTGTATAGACGCCTGCTGGTAAATCCAGGCGGTTTCGATCGGCACCGGATTCGGTGCTGGCGCGCTCCATATGAACCAGGTCAGGCCGCGAAATGAGAGTGTGTGCCGTTTCCGATTCGCCCGCGTGGGAATCCACTTTGGTCTTTAGCGCGGGCCGTCCGGGCGGCATTTCGCCGCGCTGGTAAATGTACACAACATAGTTGTGCGGCGTGGCTAATTGCGATTGTGCGAAGAAGGGGAGCATGCTGTTATTGCCGCCGTGTCCGTTCGCAATCAGGATTTTTGTGCAGCCATTGCGGCCCATTTCATCGGTAGTCTCCTGCAGGAGTTCAAGCTGCAACCGGGCGCTGTAAGCCAGGGTCCCCGGTTCGTGTTTGGCCTCAAAGATTTGACCGAAATAGTATTCCGGAAAAACGATTGCGTACTCCTGCGCGGTGCCGTGAAGGACGGAATATCGGATGTTGATCAGGTCGGTACCAAGAGGCAGGTGGGGCCCGTGCTTCTCAATGATCCCGAAGGGCAGAACGCAGACTCCCTGGGCCTGGTGAAGCGCGGTTACGAAATCCGCAGCCGTGAGTTCTTCCCATTTGACTGATAGATCCGCACAGAAGCAACGGGGCACGGCAAAGAGCGTAAATACCAGCAAGACAGGCAGGCGATTTTTCATTGCGCCTAGTTTATAACGCGAGCCGCGTCACCGTGCAGCGGGAATTTCAGCATGGCTTACTTTATACTTGATTCTGATTTATGGCCGTACTCATCGAAGCGATTCAGGTAAAACGCAGAACACTGTTTGAGCACGAGAACACACCGTTTTCCTGCCTGGAAGCGGATGTAAGCACACCCACCGCGCGGGGCGGGCAGACTCTTGTCAGGCTGAAGATGCGCAATCTGCTTACCAGTGCCGTCTTCGAGAAAACGTTTAAGGCGAGCGATAAATTCAAGGAGCCGGATCTACAAATGGTCTCGGCTTCGTATTTGTATAGCGATGGTGAAGGCGCGCACTTTCTTGACCAGGAAAGCTATGAAACGCTTACACTCACCGAAGAGATGCTGGGCGATGCGCTGGAATTTCTGATAGCCGGCGGCATTATCGAGTTGCGCAAATATAACGGAAATCCGATTGGACTGGAACTGCCCCAGTACGTTGAGCTTGACGTGGCGTCCACCGAACCGGGCGTCCGCGGAGACACCTCAAGCGGCACGGCAACCAAACCCGCAACGCTTGAAACTGGTTTGGAAATCCGCGTCCCGCTGTTTATCAAGGAAGGGGAAAAAGTGAGAGTTTCCACCGAAAAGCGTGAGTTTGTGAGCCGGGCTTAAATCTGAAAAGGAGTTTCCATGTTCCGAATTCTTAACGTTCTATTTCTGATGAGTTTGATTGGTAGTTCCTTTGTCGCCAGGGCTCAAACGCCCGCGGCGGCACCGGCGGCACGCGCCCCTCGCCCGCCCGCTCCCACCCGCGATCCGAACACGCCGGGTTATCCAGCCGCCAAAGACTTACCCGATGGAGCGAATGCACCGGCAACAACGGATGGCAACTTCATACTCGGGCCAAGCCACAATCCCGCGCCGGAGACGGTTGTGCAAGAAGGCGTGCCGCAAGGAACCATTTATAACTTCACGATGGAATCCGCCGATAGCAAGTTCTATCCGGGCATTGCGCGTGACCCCGGCACCCCCGGACCGCCGGAGCCAGGCAGAGTCTTTGCGCCAACAAGTCACTCTGCCCCTTATACCCGCAAGGTGGCCGTGTATGTCCCCAAGCAGTATGTTCCGGGTACGGCCGCACCATTTATCGTGGGGGCGGATGGACCCGACAAGTTACTATTTGCCACACTGGACAATCTAATTGCACAGAAACGTGTACCGGCCATGATTGCTATTTCGATCGGTAACGGCTCTGGCGATGGGCAGGCAAGCGAACGCGGGCTGGAATATGACACTATGTCGGGCCTGTATGCTGAGTTTGTCGAAAAGGAAGTGTTGCCGCTGGTTGAGAATCAATACAACGTGAAGCTGACCAAAGATCCTGACGGCCGGGCGACAATGGGCGGAAGTTCAGGCGGGTCCGCGGCGCTGATCATGGCCTGGTATCACCCCGAACTCTACCACCGCGTTCTCACCTATTCCGGCACATATGTAAATCAGCAATGGCCGGTGGATGCGAAGCTTCCGCACGGTGCCTGGGGGTTTCACGAGAATCTGATTCCCAATAGTCAGGTTAAGCCCATTCGTTTGTGGATGGAAGTGGGCGACCGTGACAACTTCAGTACGCGCGATAACCTGCATGATTGGGTAGTGGCTAATGAAAAGATGGCCCAGGTGCTGGCCGCCAAAGGCTACCATTATCAGTTTGTTTTCGCGCGCAACGCGGGGCATACGGATCGAAGTGTAAAGCAACAAACTTTGCCTGAAGCTTTGGAATATGTGTGGCAGGGTTACCCTGCGAAAGGCAAGAAAAACTAATTCACCAAGGAGTTATTTATGTTTCGTCTTAGTGCGGCTGCCGCCGTTTTAATCGCTTTTGTGATTTGTTCATTTTCCGCAAAGGGCCAGGCTCCAGTAGTGGCTCCCGCCCCGGCCGCACGGGCACCGCGCCCTACGCCACCTACCCGGGATGCGCATACGCCGGGTTACGTTACGGCGAAAGAATTGCCAGACGGCACTAACCCCTCGCCGAAGGTGGATGGAAACTTCATTCTTGGCCCCACGCACGGCTCGGCGCCAGAGATGACTGTTCACGAAGGAGTGCCGCAGGGCACGGTCTCGACGTTCACCATGCAATCTGCCGACAGCAAAATGTATCCGGGGATCGCGCGCGCCCCGGGTACCTTCGGTACGCCTGATTCCGCTGAACCTTCAAAATTACTGGTTACCACCAGCCATCCCGCGCCTTACACCAGGCGTGTGAGTGTCTATGTTCCGAAGCAGTACGTCCCGGGTACCGCAGCGCCATTTATTGTGGGGGCTGACGGGCCGGACAATTCCCTGTTCACGGCGCTTGATAATCTGATCGCGGAAAAGCGGGTGCCGGTTATGATCGGCATCTCAATCAGCAATGGGTCAGGGGATGCACAGGGAAGCCAGCGCGGATTGGAATACGACACCATGTCTGGCCTGTATGCCGAGTTTGTCGAAAACGAAGTGCTGCCTCTGGTGGAGAAGCAGTACAACGTAAAATTGACCAAAGATCCAGAAGGGCGGGCGACCATGGGCGGCAGTTCCGGCGGTTCCGCGGCATTGATTATGGCCTGGTATCATCCTGAGCTCTATCACCGGGTACTCACGTATTCCGGAACTTATGTGAACCAGCAGTGGCCGTGGGATCCGAAGATTCCGCACGGTGCCTGGGAGTTTCACGAACGCCTGATTCCGAACAGCCCGGTGAAGCCGATCCGCCTTTGGATGGAAGTAGGCGACCGCGACAATTACAATCCCAACATTATGCGCGACAACATGCATGATTGGGTACTCGCCAATGAAAACATGGCCAAGGTGCTGGCTGCCAAGGGCTACCACTATCAGTTTGTTTTCGCGCGGAATGCGGGGCATACTGACCGCACGGTGAAACAGCAAACTTTGCCGGAGGCTCTGGAGTATCTGTGGCAGGGGTATCCGGGGTCGCCGTTACACTAAACGAAGTGCATCCAACGCTCACAGAAATTTTAGATTCCAATAACCCGGCGCTTTACGCAGTAAATACCCATGCGCACGGCCCGCAAGGTTCCGCGCCCGTTACAGCTGAGATGCTGCTGCAACTTCCTTCGGGCGATCTTTTCGGATGGACCCAGAACGCAGGCATGGGCTGGAACCCCGCTAAGCTGGGCGGCAAAGAAGTTCTGATTCTGAGCACGCATGGTGGCATCCGCCGCGAAGACGGCACGCCGGTCGCGCTCGGCTACCACACAGGGCACTGGGAAGTTGGCTTACTGATGCAGGCCGCCGCCGAAGAGATTTCCAGCCGCGACGGCATCCCGTTCGCCGCATATTGTACTGACCCTTGCGACGGCCGCACGCAAGGCACGGTCGGCATGTTCGATAGCCTGCCTTTCCGGAACGACGCGGCGATTGTATTCCGCCGCCAAATTCGTTCGTTGCCTACGCGTTCTGCTGTGCTGGGTGTGGCGACCTGCGACAAAGGGCTGCCCGCGATGATGCTCGCGCTTGCCGGCACGCACGATCTGCCCAGCGTTTTAATTCCTGGCGGCGTTACGCTTCTTTCCGATCAAGGTGAGGATGCCGGGCGCGTTCAATCCGTCGGTGCCCGTTTCGCTCATGGCGAAGTCACCCTGGAAGACGCCGCTGAAAACATGTGCCGCGCCTGTGCCAGCCCCGGCGGCGGGTGCCAGTTTCTGGGGACCGCGGCGACATCGCAGGTGGTAGCGGAAGCGCTCGGCATCACGTTGACCCATGCGGCGCTCGCGCCTTCGGGCCAACCTATCTGGCTCGATATGGCACGCCGTTCCGCACGCGCCGTGCTGGCGATGGTAGCGAAAGGAACCGTGATGCGCGACATCATTACGGACGCTTCTATACGCAACGCCATGATGGTGCACGCGGCTTTTGGTGGCTCCACTAATCTCATCCTGCACCTGCCTGCCGTGGCTCACGCTGCTAAACTGCGCCGCCCCAATTCACAGGATTGGGCGCACACGAATCGGCGTATTCCTCGCATCGTTGATGCTCTGCCGAATGGCCCGCGATCTTTCCCCACTGTTCAGGTTTTTCTGGCTGGTGCCGTTCCTGAAGTGATGTTGCATCTGCGCCGGGCCGGGCTGCTGGAAACGGATGCCCGCACCATCACGGGCGAGACGCTAGGCACCATGCTCGATTGGTGGGAGCAATCGGAACGCCGGTACGAACTTCGCAAGCGGCTTCAAGAGATGGACGGGATTGATCCCAATGACGTGATCATGGACCCCGATACCGCAAAATCCCGCGGCCTTACTTCCACGGTAACGTTCCCGCACGGCAACCTGGCACCAGGCGGCTCGGTAATCAAGAGCACCTCCATTGACCCGAGCGTTGTCGATAGCGATGGCGTTTATCGCAAGCGCGGGCCTGCCCGCGTGTTCCATTCCGAGACCGCCGTGGTGGCGGCAATCAAGGGCCACGGCCCCGATCAACCGAAGCCCGGCGAGATCATTGTGCTCATCTGCCGCGGACCGATGGGATCTGGCATGGAAGAACTTTATCAAGTGACTTCGGCGCTGAAGCACCTTTCGTTTGGGAAGCACATCGCACTGCTTACCGATGCGCGGTTCAGTGGCGTTAGCACGGGGGCGTGTATCGGGCATGTTACGCCTGAAGCACTGGCAGGTGGCCCTTGCGGCAAGATTCAGGAAGGCGACCTGATTGAGATTATTATCGACCGTAACAATCTGGAAGGTTCAGTGAATCTGGTGGGCGAAAAGGGCCGCGAGTTCACCGCCGAAGAAGGGACGAGAATTCTGGCTGAACGGCCCATGCGTGAAGGCATGGCTCCTGACCCGAGGCTTCCGGAAGACACGAAACTTTGGGCGGCGCTTCAGAACGTAAGCGGCGGAACATGGGGCGGTTGTGTCTACGATACCGACTTGATTCTTGCAGCGCTTAAAAAATGACGGGGCGTTACGTAATGGTGGAGCCGCTTGAGGCGCGGCACGCCGCTGCAATCTGGCTGCATCTGGAAGATCACCTCTGGGATTATCTCGCCGAAGGGCCGTATGACACCGAAAGCGCCTTCACGGATTCGATAGAACTCAAGTCTCAATCGAAGGACCCCAAATTTTTCGCGCTGCTTGTAAACGGTGAAGCTAAGGGTATGGCAGCCTACTTGCGGGATGAGCCGAAACACCGCGTAATTGAGGTGGGCCACATTCTGTACACTGCGGGTCTGCAACGCAGCACCGCCGCAACCGAGGCGATGTACCTGATGGCTCGCCACGCTTTCGAAGAAATGGGTTACCGCCGTTATGAATGGAAGTGCAACGCGCTGAATATTCCATCGCGCAAGGCCGCGCGCCGGTTAGGCTTTACCTTCGAAGGCGTCTTTCGCCAGCACATGATTGTGAAAGGACGAAATCGCGACACCGCCTGGTTCAGCATGCTGGATACGGAATGGCCGAGCCGCAAGATTGAATTCGAGCGCTGGCTGCACCCTTCAAACTTTACCGAAGACAGCGTTCAATTGACGTCTCTGACTCACTCGCCTGGCAGCTAGGCTTTGCGTTCCACGACGCCCTTGATTTGCTCCAAAACACGCATATGGATGCGGTGAATGATGTAATCCCACCAGCGGCACCGATAGACTGTGGGCTGAATACAGCCTTTGAAGACGGAAATGAGAATTCGCACAGATGGCTTCTTGTTCTGCGGCGCCGCCAAAGATCAGCCGCTTCACCTGTGTTTTCAGCCGCAGAATCTGGCGCAATGCGCTTACCGGCATCCGTCTGACCTCTTCGTAAAGGGATGTGGTCTCTTCAAAAAGAACCAGCATCGCTTTGATCCGCTTGTGGGCATACTGCTCCGCGGCGCTGGTGCTGACAGGTTCGGCAGCGCATTGCCGCAAGATCGCGAGCGTTGGATCGATTGCCCGCCGCTTGCGTTCATTGAGGATGATCTGAAACATCTCCCACATGTCTTTCAGCGATTCGAAGTGGTCTCGCCGGTTTCCCAGCCCTGCAACTCGCGCAGGCTGGAACTTACGTTAGATCGCGCAATGTTCAAAAGGCCCGCGATTCGTTTGGCATGCAGCGGCTCTGCCGATACGTAAGCAGGGCATGGATTTGAGCCACGGTCTTAATTTAATCCCCACCGGGTACCCAACTCTCCCCAGTGAAGGATGAACTTGCTGGAGGAAGCACTCAAGCTTGCGATACCTTTATGTTTGTTACGACAGAAATATAAGAAAATTGCGAGGGCGGCCCCCGTCCCGTTTCGCAGCAAGGCACAATGGTGAGTTAATGGACTCCCAAATTCCCTCAATTCTCCGCCGCAACTTCCTGGCAAGCGCGGCGGCACTCACGGCGGGCAGTTCTCTTGCCCAACGCGCGCCCGTTACGCTCGCGGTGCCGCGTTTTTCGGTTTCCAGCTATTCGTACTGGCATTTCAAAGGCGAGCGCTACTCAATCGAGAGAGTCATTGAACACGCATCACGACTGGGGTTTGACGGAGTTGAAGTTCTGCACCGGCAGATGACTGATGAATCGCCTGAAACATTGAACCGGATTAAGCGCGCCGCTTTGCTTCGGGGGCTATCTCTGGTGATGTTTTCCATCCATCAGGATTTCGTCTCACCCTGGGCCGACGAACGCGGCCAGGCAATCCGCCAGACACAATACGGAATCGATTTGGCAGTCAAGCTTGGGTGCCCGGCGGTACGCATCAACTCAGGCCGCTGGCGAACCATCCGGTTATTCGACGACCTGATGAAAGTCAAAGGCGACGAACCCCCAATTCCCGGATATACGGAACAGGACGCGATTCAGTGGTGCATCGATTCTATTCGCGCCTGCATACCCGCGGCGGAAAAGGCCGGTGTCATGTTGATGCTTGAAAACCACTGGGGCATGACGATGAAGACGGACAATTTGCTGCGGATCGTGGATGGAGTGAACTCTCCCTGGCTCGGCATCAATCTCGATATCGGAAACTTCCCCGGGGATCCGTATCCTGAAATCGAAAAGCTGGCACCCCGCGCCGCAATCGTGCATTTCAAGACATATTTCGGCGGTGGCGAATATTACACGCTTAAGCTGGATTACAAACGAGTTGCCGGGATACTGCGTGCGGCAAAGTTTGGGGGGTATGTGTCTTTAGAAATGGAGGGCAGGGAAGCGCCGGATACTGCCGTGCAGAAAAGCCTGGATGTAATGAGGGATGCTTTCGCGTAAATATACCGCTGCTGCGTCGGCGAGACACCGAAGCAGCAGCGGGCCTAACGGGAAGCGTTAAATGGTTTTCAGATACGCGATCAGATCGTTCTTTTCGCCATCAGTCAGCATGTCGTTGTAAGCGGGCATGCCATTGCCTCCGGCGTTAATCAATGTCCGCACATTTGCTTCCGTGGGAGCTTTGCCGTTCACCATCTTTTCCTTTTTAAACTCGCCCTTCAGGCCGGGGCCCATTTTCTTTTCCGCGCTATCCGCGTTGTGGCACACACTGCATTGCTCAAACACTTCCTTGCCCTTGGTTGCATCGCCGTCAGCGCCAAAAGCCGACATCGAAATTGCCATCGTTCCCGCCAACGCCATTACTGTGAGTCTTCGCATCGCCAAAATCTCCTCGCGATTTCAGTCTACAATTTTTGTGTCCGACACGTGTAAACCCTGTGCATCATTAATGTAAAGAACTCTTCATGCGCATTCTTCTGTTCAGCGGTAAAGGCGGAGTGGGAAAAACCAGTTTGGCGGCGGCGACCGGGCTTCATCTCTCGCGCCTGGGCTACCGCACGCTCATTATGAGTGTCGATCCCGCGCATAGCCTGGGTGATTCCTTTAATCTCGAAGGCAGCCTCTTCCACGGATCGACTGGCGACCCGGTCGTGATCAGCCCTAATCTTTCCATCCACGAAGTAAACATTCAGGTGGAAATCAAGCGGCACTGGCTGGAAATTTCGCTGTATCTGGCCAGCGTTCTGCGCACATCCGGCCTCTCTGGTGTGGAGGCGGAAGAGCTGGCGATTCTGCCCGGCATGGAAGAACTGAGCGCCATGATGTACATCAACCAGCACCGGCGGTCGAACGAATACGACGTGATTGTGCTGGATTGCGCTCCCACGGCGGAATCGCTGCGTTTTATCAGCATGCCCACCACGCTCGATTGGTATATGAAGCATATTTTCCCGTGGCAGCGCAAACTGGTCAAAGCCATCCGGCCTCTGGCGAATCGCATGGGTCCTCTTGAAATGCCCGCTGAGAGTTATTTTGACAACTTGAAGGCTTTGGCGGGACGCGTTGAAGGAATCGCGGAGCTGATGGAAGACCCGAAAGTGACCAGCGTTCGTCTGGTGACGAATGCGGAAAAGATGGTGCTGAAAGAAACTCAGCGCGCGTTTGTCTATTTTTCGCTTCACGGGCTCACGGTGGATGCCATTCTGGTGAATCGCGTTCTGCCGGAATCGGTACAGGACGTCTGGTTTGCGGAGTGGCG
>JAYTGM010000322.1:0-4852 GCA_043733425.1 Terriglobia bacterium | reverse complement strand
CTCGACTGGTGTTGTTTCGGAATCCTGACGTGTTATCGATGCTGTGCGCGTAGGTGTACGAGAGTTGGAAGAACGCCTGTCCGAAGTACGGGATTTTGGAATAGCGCTTTTGCAGGCTGGATTGCAAGCTGTTGTAGTGAGCCTTGCCCAGATTTGAGAAAGTATCGAGGTAACTATAGTTGGAGCCACTCGCGCCGGGCTGAAACGCAAACAGGCGCTTGCCCGAACCGACCACAAACGGATTACTGTCCACAAGGGCCGTCAGCTTATGTGAAGATGAGCCGACATAGCTGGCTTCGAGCACAAGATCATGTGCCAGTTGGCGCTGTACGCTCAGGTTGTACTGATAAACATACGGTGTCCGTAAATTCGTGTCCACAAAATAGACTCCACCGCCGCCTATGGGCAAGAATCCGGATGCGTCGAAATCGATGTTTTTCTGCGGCGGCCTCGAGGGGAAAGAGTTTGGTTGTCCCGCAGCGACAAAAGGGTTCGATAACAGATTCAGCGGCCCAGTGATTTTAGCTGGTGCGTCGAACAAAAGGTCGGCAAACCCGAAAAAAGGAGCCTGTCCATTAAACTGCAGGTTGTCTTCACCTTTTAAGATGTCGTAGAAAACGCCGAATCCACCACGTATGCTCGTCTTGGTGTTCGGACTGTAAGCAAAGCCAAAGCGCGGAGCGAAGTTGTTTTTGTCCGGCAAGTTAGATCCAGTGGGCGCACCAGCATCGCCGGGGTAGAGGATACCGATCGGGGAACCCGGAAACACTTTGGATTGCTGGCCGTAACCGAGAGAAAAAGAGCGGCCTTGAAGATCTTTCTTGGGGCTGGCATATTCGTAGCGAAGCCCGAAAGTCAAGGTGAGGTTCCGGCGGACATGCCACTCGTCTTGACCGAACCCGGCATAATATTTGCTGCGGATGTTGGAAGGAGCCTGGCCGAACTGCAAATATTCATCCGGCAATCCAAAGAGGAAGTCGGCCCGATCGTTTCCGGACCCTATACCACCTGACGCTCCGCTAAAGGAGTAGAGACCATTGATGTAGAAATCGTAATTCGTGTTGTTCTGGTAAGGCTGCACTTCAAAACCGTATTTCATGGTGTGCTTCCCGCGAGTCCAGGTGAATACATCACTCAAATCGTAGGTGTTATCGATGAGAGTGGTGGGTCCTTGAACGCTGAATCCCACCGCCAAACCGCTTGCGAAAGTAATGTCGGTTGGTCCGGTTGGGTTATCGGAAATTATATTAATGCCAAGCTGCGTTGAAGTCGGCAACTTTGTTGCTGGCACACTTCCTACGGAATTGTTGCGCTGAGCTGTAAAGCGCAGATCGTTAATAACATTTGGGCTGAGGATCCTGGTGTAGTCGGCTACCCCGTGATAACGATTTAGGAGTGATGTAGTGCCGTAACCCGCAACATTGGAGGTGCCGAACGGCGTGCCGGTGGGTGCGCGTCCAGAACTGAGCGTTACCGTAAACCGGTCATGGTCAGTTGGAGCGAAGTCAATTTTTTCGATCAGGTCGTCGGCATTCCGGGTAGCACTGCCCTGCGGTAAGATTTGCCCGGTTGGCGACGTCGGAATCAGACCCTTGGAAATGTAGTTTTTAGCAACGGTGTCAATTGTTGCCGGGTTGATGATTCCCTGCGCGGCAAGCGCCGGGTTGGATTGATAGTACTGATTTGCTTGGAGAAATTTGACAACGGAGGAATCTGGGCCGCCTCGCACTGAGCGGGAGAAGTCTCCGATGAGTTCAGCGGGTGTGAATGTGGTGACACTGGAATTTATGGTGGTACTGACTTGGCGCTGGCCTTGATATGCGACGAAGAAAAACAGCTTATTGCGGCCATTAAAGATCTTAGGGAGCAGAACCGGGCCGCCAATTGTGGCGCCAAACTGGTTACGCTTTAAGATCGGCACCGGAACACCGTTCAGGTTATTGAAAAAAGTGTTGGCGTTGAAATCGTTGTTGCGCACGAAGTCGTACGCGCTGCCGTGGAAATCGTTGGTCCCAGAGCGGATCACTTCGCTGATGACGCCGCCGCCATTCCGTCCGTATTCCGCCGTGTAGTTGCTGGTCAGGAGTTTGAATTCGGTAACTGAATCAGGGTTCGGAGTGAACACGACACCGTTACTCAGAAGATTGTTGTTCACACCGCCATCTAATAGATACGTGATGGAATCGGGCCTGCCTCCTGCAATGCTGAATTCCTGTCCCCCACCCGTTGTGTTTGCCGCACCACCGTTAGCCGGCATCACGCCTGGCTGAAGGGCCGCCAGATCCAACGTATTGCGGCCGTTCAAAGGCAAATTCACGATGGTTCTTTCGGTAACCGAGGTACCCAGCGTTGCCACTACCGTCTCAATATTCGTAGTGTTGGCATCGATTTGGATAGTATCCGAGGTGGCACCTATCGTCATCGAAATATCTACACGAAGGGATTGGTTAATCAACAACGGCTGCGGCAGTGTTATGACTTTGCTGAACCCAGCTTGTTCGGCGGTCACGCTATAGGCCCCGATTGGCAGTTCCAGCACTTGGTATTGCCCATCCCTATCGGACACGGTGGATCGTGTGACCATTGTTTCTGAATTAGTTACAGTGATCCTAGTGCCGCCGATCACTGCACCTTGAGAATCGGTTACTGTACCGATCACGCGCCCCGAAGCGTCTTGACCCTGAATGGCATGTGAAAGGCAGAGCGCGAGAATCGCGGCCACCTGTAAAGTGCGGAAAACACGCTGAATAGAAACCAATTTGAAACCCCCGAAAGAATATGGACAAGAGAACCGTCGCCGACGATCCCGACGATTACTACAGGGTAACCATCATGTTGCAAGATTGTTAGATGATGCAACAATCCCAGGACTTTCGTCAATAATTTTGCCGAATCTTTCGGTTCGCGGCGATACGGAACCTGCTTAACCCCGCTCATGATACTCTTGCCAACAGTGGTTACGGCTGAAACCTGCCTGAGAGAATTCGCGTCCGTAGCAATGTATGGGGACACTGGCTGGAACGCTAACGGCGGATGTACTCGGGCATCCACACGTCGGGATTGAACGGGCTGTCAGGGAACGCGTGGACTACCTAAACACACCGGAAGGGGCGCTGGTGCAGCGCGCTCAATCTGGCGATGAGGCTGCTTTTCGAGAGATCGTGGAAAAGTACCAGTCCAAAGTGTTTTCGATCATTCACGGCATCGTCCGGCAAAAAAACGATGTTGAGGACATTGCTCAGCAGGTGTTCTCGAAAGTGTACTTTTCCATCCGTAATTTTGATTTTCGAAGCTCTTTAATCACCTGGATCTATAAAATCACGGTGAATGAGTGTTTCGATTACCTTCGAAAGAAGAAGGTGCGCAAGCTAGTTTATGAAAGCGACCTGAGCGAGGACGAGGTCCGGCGGGTCGAGAACACCGAACCGGCGACGGACCGCACTCCGAGAGCGGATACCACTTTGGCCAAGCGCGATTACGTTTTTAAGCTCCTCGCGCGCGTGTCGGAGGAAGAACGCAATTTGCTTATGCTGAAAGAGGTGGAGGGGTATTCCGTGGAAGAACTAGCTCAGATGTTGAGCATGAATGAGAATACGATCAAGGTAAAACTCTTCCGTGCGCGTCAGAAATTAGTGAAAGCGTCACAGCGTCTGGACCGGGCACCAGGCGTGGCGGCGGGTTAAGGGACAGCCATGCATCGAATCATTGAAGATGGATTGGAAGATTACCTCGCTGGGCGTGTTCTGCGGGAGTTCGAAACGCACCTGGGGCAGTGCCCCCCTTGCCGTGCGGAACTGGTGGAATTTCAGGCAGTTTCTCTGCTTTTTCGGGAGTCTATGGTAATTCCCAAAGAGCAGGCTGAACTCCTACTGCCTTCGCCCGGTTTTTATGCCCGCCTTTCCGGGCAACTGGAAGCAAAGAAGGCTGCTTCGCCTTGGAATTTTTTCTCTCTGAATGCGGCTTTTGGCCGTCGGGTGGTTTTCGCTTCCTTAATGACTCTTACTTGTGTGGGCGGGTACCTGATTTCTCGCGAATCGAATATCTCGCCGGTTCTGCAGGGTCCGGAAGCGATCATCGCTTCGCATGATGTGGAAGCTCCGCACGATGCTACAGTGGAGCGGGACCGCATGATGGTGACACTCGCCAGTTACGAGCGGTAGCAGGCAAGAAATCTGTGATGCCCATTTCCACCGCCTCCGCGCCGCCATCATCTGGCGCATCGGGAATGCTGAGCAAGCCTCCTGCCGCGGCAATGCTTCCTTTGCTGCTGATTTTTCTATGCGGAATTACCGTGGGTGCGCTTGCGATGAGCTTCTTCCACAACACGCTTCATAGCCCCCCAACGCCTGCCGATAGCTGGAATAAGGCAACAGTTCTGAAGTGGAAGAAGGAATTGAATTTGACCGCGGGGCAGCAGCGCGAGCTGGAAACAACTCTGGACGATTTTTCAAAGTATTACGACAACGTATTGGCGGATGGCAAAACCAGAATTATGGATATTCTCAACGTGGAACAACGCCACAAGTTCGAGCGGATGCTGATGGATCGCCGCAAACCTTGACGTGTGATAGTCTTTGTTGGTGAATTGCTGGCTTAGCTGCACAAATGCAGCTCTACTTGTCGTAAGTCTGGCGTTTTTGGCCGGTTGCCAAAGCACCTCCACTCCCAAGGGAATGGTAGGGAATTTCAAGATTGGCGAAAAGGCGCAAATCGGGCCGCTCATTTATAACGTGTATGAAACGCAATACCTTGTGAATATGGGTGAGGGGGCCGATGCGCGCGTCCCCAATAATCGCTTCTTCATCATTCACCTTTCCGTTGTGAATGGCGGAGGAGCCTCGTCAAGCCAATC
>JAYTGM010000321.1:0-4852 GCA_043733425.1 Terriglobia bacterium | reverse complement strand
TTCGCCGGGCCTTGCAGGAAAACTACAAAGGTGGCGAGCACCGTTCCCAGGAGGGCGCTGGAGAGCACTTCCCGGAAAACATACCTGCTGAGAATCCTCATCGAGACGAAGCAGGCGGTGGAACTATCGGCAGTTTAGGCAGCTCATCTTCCAAAGGAAGCAATTCCAGATCATCCACCAGAATGCTAGGTGCCACGACAGTTACTTCAGCGGCTTCCGAACCAGCGCCCATCAGCGCAAACGGAAAGCCATTCTCCAGGTAATCGAAAGCCGTGGTGTCACTGCCCGCGGCCATAATGTCTTTGAGCGAACGGACATTCAGCCCGCGAAAATGAAGGCCGCGCACCAGTTCTTCGCGGCCGTCAAGATAAACGCGATAGATCATGACAGGCAGGCTGATGGCGTGCGCCGCGTTCTGGCCGCCGTTTGAGAGCAAGCGCCGGGCTTCTTCAATGGACGCGGACGACGGGAAATCCATCTTCCGCACCACGATGCCGTAGGGCTTGCCGCGCTGCTTGCAGGCGTCAAGCAACTTCTGCCGCAATTGGGCTGTGGGCAGAGTCTCAGAAGCCTGGATAAACAGATTCGAAATTGCCGCGGTGCGCGCGCCGTAAGAGCCGGGAAGACGGGCGCGCCCGTTGGAAGCACCGAAGCCACGCACGGGTTGCCGCGTCAGAAGAAAATTTTTCAGGACTCCCTTTTCCACAATCGTCAGCGGCTGGCTTTGGACGCCTTCATCGTCAACCTGAAAGCTGCCGAAAAGCTTGTGGCCTTGGAACTCAGTCTGGGTGGGGTCATCCACAACTTGAAACGTATCGGGAAGAACGCGCGCGCCCTGACGGCCTTCAAGCTCACTAGAGGGAACGGAACCGGGCGAGCCAGGCTCCAGCACGGGCTTCCGGGTGAGCGATAGATTTTTTCCCAGCACTTCAGCGAAGATCTGCGCACCGGCCACGCCTTCAAACAGTACAGGGCCGGAATAGGTTTCGCCTATGGGAGCCTGAACCAGCTTGCTCAAATTTTCCGCCATGGAGCGCGCCGCGCGTTCCATTTCTGCTTCGCCAGGAAGGCGCGCGTGATCCAGAGTTTGAAACACAGCGGAATCGCGAAGCAACATGCCATCCGGAGCCTGAGCACCGGCGCGGAGCCGCACCACACCCAGGTTCGAGTGCTGACGGACCTCAGTACCTTCCGAGCTAATGAAATAATGCGTGCCATCAATCGCGGAGAACTCAGCCGATGAGGTCTTCAGTTTTGGGTAATCGGAGAAGATATTGGAAAGGGTTCTGGTGCGCTTCAGCCACGGATCGAAACCGATCGCGCTTGCGGTTAAGGGTTCCAGGATATGAACCGCCGGCGCTTTCGTGAAATCCGCCAGCTTTTCCGAAACGGAAACGTTCCGCAAGGCGGCGCGCTTTCGGGAAATAGCTTCGAGCGCCGATTTATAACTCTGATCGGTAGCAAGCCAGAGACTTTGGCGCAGCACGGGATAACTGTTATCGAGCGGCAGCCGGACGTCATATCGCGAGCCAAAGTTGAAGGCGCTCCCGACATAGTTGGTATTGTCGAAATCGTAATTGCCCACCCGGACGTGAACGCGAGGTATACGGAAGCGGCCTTCAGAGGAATTCAGTAAGCCTCCCAGGCTGGCGGTGGCCGTGTACTGCTTTACGTCATCCACTTCGTATTCGATATAGTACGGAGATTCCAGATTCGTCAGTTTGAGCGTGAGTGAGCGGGCAAGTTCATCCCGCATAGCCCTCAGGATAGTATCGTCCTGGGCACTGGCGGTAAGGGCCAGCAACAAGAACAGAGACGGAAGCTTCATTTAGTTTGTGGGTCCTGATTCTGGACGCGGGAGCAAGGGCGGGCGTTCCTGAGACTTATCTTTTTTCTGAATTTCAATTTCGGAAATGAGAATGGCCGGGGAGACTGCGGACACCGGAACGCTGCCGGATTCGGCACCACAGTAGCCGTTGAAAACGTCCATCTTGTCAGAGGTGGCGAGGATCTTAGAGAAGCTGGAAAGCGGGGTTCCCACGATATCCGCACCGCGGATCAATTCATCGGGGCGGCCATCGGGATAAACGCGGTACACCATGACAGGAATCACTTTGAACGCCTGCAGGCCAGACCGGCCAGTGGTGGTGAAGCCGCCGGTGATGTCTTCAAAATACAGGCCATAAGGCTTGCCCTGGCGCTTCACTTCTTCAATCAGCATTTCACGCAGACGCGCGGCTGGCACCGTTTTCGTGCTGTTGACCAGAAGGTTCGATTGCCGCGAAACAACTTCGAGCCCAGGCTGGCGGCGGCCGTGCCCGTTCGAATGCACAAATCCATCAATGGGAGAACGCGACATGAGAAAGGCTTTCAACACGCCTTTATCCACCAGGCGGATGGGTTTGGCGGCGATACCCTCATCGTCATATTCGTACCAGCCGTTCAGATCGATGCCGTTCACTTTTCGCAACGTGGCGTCGAAATCGACCGAGAGGAATTCGGGCAGCACGCGCTCGCCCAGGCTCTTGGTAAAAGTCTGCCCTTCGGTATCGTCCTTCTGGCGATGCCCTTCAATGCGATGGCCGAAAATTTCATGGAAGAAAACGCCGGAAGCGCGGCCGGAAAAAATGGCTGGGCCAACGATGGGTTCCGTTACAGGAGCTTTGAGCAGCGCCTCCACATGCCCGGCGACACGCGCCACTGAGGCTAGCAGCGCATCGTCTTTGGGCAGATTGGCGGCATCCACTGCATCAAAATATTCGGCATCCGCCAGATCCATACCGTCAGTGCTTTTGGCTTGGGCGGAAATAATGATGCGTGAAAATCCACGGCCGTGCTGCACGCGGCCCCCTTCACTGCTGACGAAATAACGCGTGTCTCCCTGGGAGGAAACCAGCACCCCGGAATTTAAGAGCGCCGGGTGTTGCGCGAATGCCAGCGACAATCGCCGGACACGCTCTTCCCATTTCGGGCGATCGAATTTGATTTCGTGAACGGCTTCGGTGTGGGAGGAAACGGGGTCCGCGGAAAAATCGTCGGAACTATCGCGCTCGGCGACCTTCACTTCCTGATTGGTACGGATCTTAATGAGCCGTTCCGCCGCAAGCCGGTAGACGCGGTCGGTTTCCAGCCAGAGACGCTGTTGAATCGCTTTCGGGTTATCGTCGATGGAAAGATTGGTGCCTGAGGTAAACTGAACGCGCTCTCCGCGCACACGGTGGTAGTTGTCCAGTTTCGGGCTGCCGACGCGGACGGAGACATCCAGATAGCGGTTTCGCGAATCGCCGCTGCCGTTGAGAGCGCCAAGCGAGGCACCCGCAATGTGAAACTCTTGTTCCGTGACTTCGTAAGACATGAAGTATGGCGGCGGATCCGCCTTCTGCTTCAGGCCGATAAAGTTACGTTGTAATTCTTCAGAAAGCGTGTTGAGAACAACGCCGGAAGGGGCCGCTAATGCTGTCGCGCAGCAGAGCATCAGGCCGAAAAAACTGACAGGACGCAAGATACCTTGAAGATATCATGCCACCTGAAACCGGCAGGTTCCGGAACGCGGTTTACATAACAGCCAGGTTGAGTTGGCCTTTGTCGCGGAGGCCGGAGAGTGCAAGCCCGTATCTGCCGCGGCATCCGGTCTTTTCAAAGATGTGCTTGAGATGAATTTTGACGGTGCCGGTTTGAATGCCTAGACTGCCAGCGATTTCTTTATTGCGAAGGCCGCGTTCGACCAGTTCGGCAACCTGGTGTTCGCGCGCCGTCAGGTGAGAACGATATTGCTGGTCACGTTCCGGAGTCTGGAATATTGTGTCGGACATCCATGTGGCGCCGCCCGCTGCCGTGCGTAAGCAGGAAATGAGTTGGTCCAGATCGGCAGTCTTATGCACGACGCCGCGCGCGCCAGCCTGTACCAGCCGCAAGGCTTCCGCATTGCCAATGTTCGTACCCCACACCACAACCGCCGTTTTGGAATGTCGCACGCTAGGGAGCCAGTCTAAGATAGCCTGCAGCCCGACGGCCTTATCTACCAGCACAACAGCTGGTTTCAAGCCGTTTACTAACTCCATGGCGGCAAGCAATCCGCAGACACCGCCGGCATACTTCAAATCCGGGCATGTAGAGAGAAGCACTTTCATGCCTTCCATCGATACAGGTTGTGTGTCGCATATTACTACGGCCTTGCGGCCTGTGGGGCTCTGAGCAATCATCCGGCTAAATCTCCGTTCCTAGGCATTTGAAATTAGCTAGTCGCGGAAAACGGGCGCTTGTCTCAGGTTTATTTCACATTGATGGTGCCGCGGCACTTAGGAGAGCCGCAATAACAGGGGATGCGCTCAATGTCTTTCGAGAAGTGATAATCAACCGTTAACTCTTCGTCTTTGCGAATGGCGCGTTTGGTCATGTAGAGAATGTGCCCTTTGGTGACCAGCACGCGGATATTAGGGTCGCAGCAATGATTGATGTACTCAGCCCCGCTGCCGCCCACGGCGCCATCGAGCGTCCAGTAACTATCAAGCGTGAAGAGATAAATCATGGAGCCTTGCTCCTCACTTCTCTTCCGTGTTTCACGGCGGTTGATGCGCTCGCCCGTGTATTCAATCACCTTGCGATTTTTGGGCATGTCTTCGCCGGCGAAAATGCCATAGCGGTGAATGCCGCCTTTCCTGATATGAAGACGATACTGGGCGTGGTTGGAATCGATGAGGGGTTTCTGGGCGCGGAACGCAATCACTTCAGGAACCAGCTCCGGCTCAGCCGCGGCGGCCTTCTTTCCTGCCTTGGCTTTCCCTTTTTTTGCAGACGGTCTCACCTTTTTGACAGCCCGGCTAACGGGCCTGCTGGATGGCATTGTCACAAA
>JAYTGM010000320.1:0-4872 GCA_043733425.1 Terriglobia bacterium | reverse complement strand
TGGCGACCTGCAGGCGCCAGGAGAACCACGGGCATTTTCGCGGCACGGTTCAAGAGCAACTCCGGATTCTAACAGCGGCAGTGGAAAATGGCGCACAGGCATTCGATGCCGAGATAGAAACTGCTGAAGCTGCACCGGCGGCGATTGCGCTTTTGCGCACCCGTGCGCAACTCATTGTGAGTTATCACAACTACGAATCCACGCCTGTGGTGGAGCGCGTCTTACGGCGATTGCAGCGGGTTCCGGCGGATGTCTACAAGCTGGTGACTACGGCCCGCAAGGTATCCGATTCCGGCCGCGTGCTTGCGTTAACCCGGTTCGATCCGCGCGTCCCTGCCGTATTTCTTGCCATGGGAGAGATGGGTTTGGCCAGCCGTGTACTGGCACCTTCGTTTGGAAGCTTATTTACGTACGCCGCGCCGGGAAACGGGAACGCGACAGCACCCGGCCAGGTAACCGCGCAGCAGTTGCGCCATCTCTATCGCGCGGACCGCTTGACGCGCACGGGAAAAGTTTACGGCGTGGTGGCAAGCCCGGTGCGGCACTCGATTTCGCCTGCCGTGCACAACCGCGCGTTTCAGGCAAAACGCATCGATGCGGTTTACCTTCCGTTTTTGGTGGCGAAGGGAAAGCTGACGGATTTTTTCAAGTTTGCAGACCTGACGGCACTGGCCGGGTTCAGCGTGACCATTCCTCACAAGAGGGCAATCTTAAAGCTGCTGGATCAGGTGGATCCGCTTGCCAAGCGGATCGGCGCGGTGAACACGGTTTATCGCAAGGCCGGCAAATGGCGGGGCACCAATACGGATGCCACCGGCGTGCTCACTCCGCTTTCGAAACACTTGCGGTTAACCAATGCGGCGGTGCTGATTGCGGGGTATGGGGGCGCGGCACGCAGTGCGGCCTGTGCTCTGGCCGATGCACGCGCGAAAGTTGTAATTACCGGCCGTGATATGGATCAAGCCACAGCGTTGGCTAAGTTCTGCGGAGGAGAGGCCATGACTCGTGAAGAAGCCGCTGGCGGCAACTTTCAGGTTCTGGTACATGCGACTCCCATGGGGATGTTTCCGCATACCGAAGAGGCTTTTTTCGAGGAGCGCATTCCCGCTGAGATTGTGTTCGATATGGTGTACAACCCGCGTGAAACTAAGCTATTAAAGGCAGCACGCGAGCAAGGGAAAACTACCATTGCGGGTCTTGAAATGTTCCTTGAGCAAGCGGTGAAGCAATTCGAACTCTGGACAGGCGAAGCCGCGCCGCGTGCTGTGATGGAGAAAGCCGCCATTGAGGCGCTAGCCCAACAACTATGAAGCTGACCCGCAGAACCGTGCTTGCCGCCGCGCTTCCCGCTCTTGCGGCGGCGCAAACTCCGCCCGTGCCTGCCACGCCTGCCACGCCGGTGGCACCGGATTATCTGGCCATTTCAGCCGCGCAATACAAACGCAACGCGGATGCGCTGGCCAAGGTGGCTGTCCCCATGGAAACCGAACCGGCGTTTCACTTCAAGCCTTAAGATGACCGACGATATTTTTTATTCGACGATCACGGAGTTAAGCGCCAGATTGCGGGCGCGAGAGTTTTCCGCTGTTGAATTGACCAAGGCCTTTGCCGAGCGGTTGGGTGCTCTGGGCCCGCGCTACAACGCGCTCGCTCTCCCGCTCACCAAAGAAGCTCTGAAGAGCGCGAAGGCGGTGGATGCGGATCTGAAGCGCGAGCGTTTTCGCGGGCCTTTGCAAGGAATCCCCTTTGGCGCGAAAGACCTGCTGAGCGTTGCGGGACAGATTACGACTTGGGGCGCCAAACCGTACGCTTTACAGAAATTCGATTACACCGCGACCGCGCTTACGAAGCTGGAACAGACCGGCGCGTTGTTGATTGGGAAGCTGGCGATGGTGGAACTGGCAGGCGGCGGCGGTTACAGAATCACGGGCGCTTCTTATTTCGGCCCGGGTAAGACGCCTTGGAATACAGATTATTGGTCGGGAGGTTCATCGAGCGGGTCCGGCTCGGCTGTCGCGGCGGGTCTGGTGCCGTTCGCGCTGGGTTCGGAAACTTCCGGTTCCATCTTGACGCCTGCCGCGTTCTGCGGCGTTACTGGGTTGCGCCCCACCTATGGGCTGGTCAGCCGTTATGGGGCGATGGCTCTTTCCTGGACGCTGGATAAGATCGGGCCACTCTGCCGGTCGGCGGAAGACTGCGGCCATGTACTGCAAACCATAGCGGGCGGAGATACGAAAGATCCCGGATCGGCAGGTAAGGGTTTCTACTACACGCCGGAATATCATCGCGAGTGGAAAGAGTTGCGCATTGGCTACGCGCCTGTCGATTTTAGCGATTGGGCGGATGAACGGGCGCGTCCGGCGTTTGAGGCGGCGCTGAACGTGTTCCGCCAGATGGGAGTTACTCTGGTGGAAACCAAGCTGCCTGATTTTCCATACGGTGCCATGACGGGAACGATTGTTGCCGTGGAGGGCGCGTCTAATTTTGAACCGTTGGTGGCCAGCGGGGAAGTGGATCAACTGGCTGATCCGAAGCAAGCCGCCGGATTCCGGGAAGCTCTGAAAATCCCGGCAAAAGATTATTTGCGGGCCATGCGAATCCGCACATTAGCGCAACAGGAATTTAGAAAACTGTACTCCGATCTGGATGCGATTCTGGCACCCTCACGCTTCGGGCCGGCGTCGAATATTTCCGATCCGTTAGACGCGCGCGGACCGGAAGTTCCGAAAGAGCGGCAACTTGGAATGACGGCGCTCATTCCCGCGGGCAACCTGATGGGGATGCCGGCGCTCTCGCTCCCTTGCGGGTTCGCGGCGGGCTTGCCGGTTGCGGTTCAATTGTGCGGAATGCCCTTCAGCGAAAACTTACTGCTTGCGTTAGGGAAAGAGTTTCAAACACGCACGGACTGGCACCGGAAACGGCCGCCAGTTTGAATTGACGCGTATAAGTGCTTAAATCCGGTTCATCAAACTAGCTGAATATCCAGCGCCGAACCCGTTATCGATGTTGACTACCGTCACATTGCTGGCGCAACTGTTCAGCATCCCCAGAAGGGCTGCCAGACCCTGGAAGCTGGCACCATAACCCACGCTGGTGGGCACGGCAATCACCGGGCACGATACCAGGCCACCCACCACGCTAGGCAGCGCGCCCTCCATGCCCGCGCAGACTACAGCGACGCGCGCTTCCATCAACCGCGGCAGATTGCTCATGAGGCGGTGAATGCCAGCGACGCCGATATCGTAGATAGCGTCCACTTCATTGCCCATCACCTCAGCCGTTACCCACGCCTCTTCAGCGACGAAAATGTCACTGGTGCCCGCGCAGACGACTGCGATCTTGCCTTTGCCTGTGATTTTCCGCTCACGCCAGAAACGAACCGCGCCTGAGAGCGGGAAATATTCGCCCTCGGGGAAGCGGCGCAGCAACGCTTCAGCGGTCTCCGCACTGGCACGTGTGATCAATACATTCGGGGAGCGGTCCAGCAGTTTTTCCGCGATCGCGATGACCTGCTCTGACGTTTTCCCCAAGCCAAAGATCACCTCCGGCATGCCGTGCCTCAGGGCGCGGTGGTGATCCACTTTCGCGAAGCCCAAATCTTCAAATGGCATGTGTCTTACGCGTTCCAGCGCGGCATCAATATCGATCGCGCCAGCACGCACCTGTTCCAGCATCAGCCGTAGCTGCTCTTCATTCACACTGTCAAGTTATCAAAGCCTGAGCGTCTTGCCTGTTGCCACGCCATGCGCCTTGGCCTGCCCTGCCCCCAACTCCAGAACGTAATGGGCTACTTCATGGCCTCCGTAAGAAGGGCAATCTTTCGCGGTCTTTTCACAGGGAGGCGCATCGGGAACCACTTCAACAACTTTTCCGGCCTGATCGAGCCAGATAATATCGAGCGCAATCTTGCAGTTATGCATCCAGTAAGCCTCCTTCATGGGCCCCTGGTACACGAAAAGCATTCCACGGTCTTTCGGCAGCGAATCGCGATACATCATGCCGATGGCCTGGCTTTGCCGGTCCGCCTTTACTTCGGCATGAATGGCGGTTCCATCCGGCAGCGTGACCGGGCGTGTCGCGATATCGCGGAATTGCTGCTCGCTATCGCCGCAACCCGTTAAAATCGCCAACGCGGCTAGGGAAATCCAAAGTGCTCTTTGCGGCATCAAAATAGATGGTAATGCCAAAGTTTGCGAGCCGGCTGATGCTCACGCTGGAGATGATCAAGTTCGAGCACTCTGTTTTCGCATTACCTTTTGCGTTGACGGGGGCTCTGCTCGCATTTCGCGAGAGCGGGTTTCACGTGCCAGGATGGCCTTGGATCTTGTTCTGGATAGTGGTCGCGATGGTCTCCGCACGCTCGGCCGCGATGGCGTTCAATCGCGTGATCGATTCCGAAATTGACGGCCGCAATCCGCGCACCAGCATGCGCCACATTCCCGCAGGCCATTTGTCCAGCAAATTTGCGTGGGTATTTGTTGCACTCACCAGCTTTTTGTTTTTGATTGCCGCCCGTGAGTTGAATTCGCTTTGTTTTATTTTGGCACCCGTAGCACTTGCGGTGGTTTTCTTTTACTCTTTTACGAAGCGCTTTACGTCGTTTTCGCATATCGTGCTGGGGTTTGCGCTGGGCATTGCACCCGCGGCGGCGTGGATTGCTGTCCGGGGATCGTTATCACCCGCTATTTTATGGCTGACAGCGGCCGTCACGTTGTGGACCGCCGGCTTTGACATCATCTATTCCTGCCAGGATTTTCAGTTCGATACCAATGAGAATTTGTTCAGTCTTCCCCGCCGGGTGGGTCTGGCACCGGCACTCCTGATTGCCCGCGCACTGCATATCGGGATGATCGTCTGTCTGCTGGCTCTTTC
>JAYTGM010000319.1:0-1637 GCA_043733425.1 Terriglobia bacterium | reverse complement strand
GAAGGGCTGACGGGCTGGGTAGCACGGGAGCGCCGCATGGTCTCCATTCCGCGCGAGGCTTACAAGGACGCGCGATTCAAATATTTCGGCGAACTTCGCGAAGATACCTTCGAGGCATTTCTTTCCGCTCCGGTGATTGCTCGCAATAAAGTGGTGGGAGTGATCAACGTGCAGCATCGAGCGCCGCATCAGCACACTGGCGATGAGATGGAAGTGCTCACCACGCTCGGTGAGCAAGTGGGCTGCGCCCTGGAATTGGCCCGCATCGCCGCCCAGCCCGCGAACCAAATGAGCGGCACTCATGTGGATCTGGTAATTTCCTCAGCGCCCGTGCGCCCCGTAAATTGATGCACAGGCGTTTTCTAAGAAGCGCCATGGCTCTGCTGGTAGCCACCTCTTTTCTTTTGATAGCCGCCCCGCCCTACAAGGAGCGCTGGGTTCCGAAATACTTCTATGACGAAGACGGCAGCTCTCTGGTGATTACAGACCTGCAGTTCCCCACGGCAAAGCGCGGCATTGCCAGCGGGTACATTTCAAAGTTAAAAGATAAAGATAAACCCGTTGTGCTGGTGACCACGGATGGCGGCGAGCATTGGGCCGTTACTCCTGTAAAAGAGGTTCCACGTTCCCTCTTTTTTCTGGAAGACGGTACCGGTTGGATGGTGGGTGAACGCAACTTCTGGAAGACGGAAGAATCGGGCCGCAGTTGGGAGAAGTTAAAAGATTCGCCGAAGGATATCGCGCGGGTTTGGTTCAATACACGTGAGCATGGCTGGGCCGTGGGCATGCGCAAGCAGGTATTCGAAACCAAAGATGGCGGCGTGACATGGATTGCTCTTGAAGCAGCGGCGTTACCGCCGGTGAATGCAGACACCACCACCTACGGCGTGGTCACTTTTGCAAATGCGAAAGACGGCATCATTGCCGGATGGAATGAACCCCTGCGGCGTGGCGGTCTGCCGGATTGGGTTGACCCGGCGAAAGCAAAGGACCGGCCGCAATGGCCTACCACGCTGGTCCTGCTGCAGACGCGCGATGCCGGCGCCACTTGGGTATCGTCCATGGCTTCCATCTTCGGGCACGTGACGCAAATCGCCATGGGCGGTGAAGGGCTCTCAATGGGGTTGATCGAATTCACCGACAGCTTTGCGTATCCTTCGGAAGTTTTTTTGTTCCGGGGGCGCAGTGGCGGCAAGAGTGAGCGCGTGTTCCGGCAAGCGAATCGCGCTATTACCGACGTGCTGCTTGCAAAATCCGGCGCCGCTTATCTGGTCGGCAGTGAAGCCACGGGAACGATTCACAACAGCCCTGTTCCCGGCAAGCTGAAAATACTGAGGAGCACCGATTACCAGACCTGGACGGAGATGCCGGTCGATTACAGGGCGGACGCGCATCGCGCCATGATCGCGGGTCCGGATGAAGATAACCTCTGGGTGGCTACTGATACCGGCATGATCCTTAAGCTGATCCGGGAGCCGTAGCTTCGTAGGCGCGTTGCAGCCATGCTTCCAGCTCTCGATCTATATCAGCCTGAGAGGTAATCGCGATCCGGTAGCTGATGCGGTCGCCTTTCTCTAAACCGCCCGTCGAGAGGACTCTGGCGGGCGGTTCATTGATGAACGGCAGCGCCAATCCAA
>JAYTGM010000318.1:0-1639 GCA_043733425.1 Terriglobia bacterium | reverse complement strand
AGATTGAAATCGCCATCCCGAAGAAGCGCCGCAAAGGGAACGGCAAGAGCATTGTGGTGACCGGTGCGCGCGAGCACAATCTGAAAGACGTCACGCTTGAGATCCCACTGGGCGTACTGACAGTGATTACGGGCGTTTCCGGCAGCGGCAAATCCACCCTGATCAACGACATCGTCTATCGGTCTTTGGCGAAAGAGATCTACGGCTCCCGCGACGATGCAGGCGCGCACGATACATTTAGCGGCATCGAAAATATTGACAAGGTGGTACGCATCGATCAATCTGCCATCGGACGCACGCCCCGCTCAAACCCAGCCACTTACACCGGCCTTTTCGGACCGATTCGCGATCTGTTCGCGTTGTTACCGGAAAGCCGCGAGCGCGGTTACAAGCCTGGCAGATTCAGTTTCAACGTGAAGGGCGGCCGCTGCGAAGCGTGTCAGGGAGACGGCCTGAAGCGCATTGAGATGAACTTTCTGCCGGACGTTTACGTTACCTGCGATGTGTGCCGGGGCCGGCGTTATAACCAGGAAACGCTGCAGGTGAAGTTTCGCAATAAATCCATTGCGGATCTGCTGGAAATGACCGTCGAAGAAGCTTATCCGCTGATGGAAAATCTGCCGCATATCGCGCCCAAGCTGAAGACGCTGAACGATGTTGGCTTGGGGTATGTGCACCTGGGCCAATCCGCCACCACGCTATCGGGCGGTGAGGCACAACGCATCAAGCTGGCCAAAGAGTTGAGTAAACGGCAGACCGGCAAAACGTTCTATCTGCTGGATGAGCCGACTACCGGGCTGCACTTCGAAGACGTTCGCAAACTGCTGGATGTGCTGCAAAGTCTAGTCACGCTGGGCAATACGATTGTGGTGATCGAACACAATCTGGATGTAATCAAGTCCGCGGATTGGATTATCGACATGGGCCCGGATGGTGGGGAAGGCGGCGGCCGCATTGTCGCCAGCGGCACGCCGGAACAGGTGGTTAAATCCAAGAAAAGCTTCACGGCCGATGCCCTGCGGAAAGTGATGCACGCGGCATGATCGCGCCGATGGATCTTTCGGGGCTGCGAACCATTTCGTTGCATGACCGTCCGGGGAAGGTGGCGATTGCCGATTTCGCCCCTGTCTACGAACCGGGCGCGAAACTGCTGTCTTTGTTTCCACCCCTGCTGGCCGGTAATTCGTTTCGCAAAATCGTCGAGGCCATCCTGGAAGCGAAGCGTGCAGGGAAACCGGTGCTCTGGGGTATCGGCGGTCACGTCATCAAATGCGGATTGGCCCCGGTGCTGATAGATCTGATGCATCGCGGCTTTGCGACATCGTTTTCCATGAACGGTTCCGCCGCTATTCACGATTACGAAATCGCGCTTTGCGGTAGCACCAGTGAGGACGTGGAATCGGTTCTGCCCGACGGGCGCTTCGGTTCGGCTGAGGAGACCGGGCGGCTGATGAACGCGGCCCTTGAGCCGGGGCTTGGCCTGGGCGAAGCTTATTGCGCCAGCCTGCAGCACACGCCCTTTGCGGAGCACAGTCTGCTAGCGCAGGCGGGCCGCGCTGGCGTCCCCGTGACCGTCCACGTGGCCATTGGGACTGACACGCCGCATACCCATCCAGCCGTAAATCCAGCCGCGCTAGGA
>JAYTGM010000317.1:0-4917 GCA_043733425.1 Terriglobia bacterium | reverse complement strand
GCGGAATTTGTAATCCCGAAGCGCACTTCTTTGCCCTCCATATTGCCGCCCGGCTGAGTGTCGGAAGCGCTCGCCTGTAATCCTAATGCCGAAAGTTGCGGATTGCCCGCCTGCTCTGCCGGGTAACTGACAAACACCCCCGCAAAGAACATGACACTGCACGCCGCAAAAATTGCCCATCCCTGCCTTGTATCCCCCACCATCTTCCCGAATGTATAAGTCAGCCCGGCCGGAATGCAGAAAATCATAATCATCTGCACAAAGTTGGTCAGCGGCGTTGGGTTCTCAAACGGGTGAGCGGAATTCGCATTAAAAAAGCCGCCTCCATTAGTGCCCACCATCTTGATCGCTTCCTGCGAAGCAACGGGACCTTGGGCAATTATCTGGGTAGCACCCTCAACCGTCTTGATGTGGTCGTAGGGATTCAGGTTTTGGATCACACCCTGGGAACACAGGAACAGCGCACCCACAATTGCAAGCGGCAAAAATAAGTAAAGCGTTCCGCGCGTCAGATCCACCCAGAAGTTACCAATGCTTTTCGATTGCTGCCGCGCAAAACCGCGCACCAGCGCAATCGCAATTGCCACGCCTGCCGCGCCTGAAAGAAAGTTCTGCACTGTAAGCGCGGTCATCTGCACCAGATAGGAAAGCGTTGTCTCGCCCACGTACGCCTGCCAGTTTGTATTCGTCAGAAAGCTAACCGCCGTATTAAACGCCAGGTCGGGAGTCATCCCCGTCGAGCCTGCAGGAGCGTGACTGGTTCCAAACCCTTGAGGGTTAAACGGCAGCACTCCTTGAAAACGCTGCAGCAGGTAGACAATCGCAAAGCCAGCTACGCTAAACGCCAGAAGAGACGCCGCATATTGTGTCCAATGCTGCTCAACTTCTTCCTTCACGCCAGCCAGCCTGTAGACAAGCTTTTCAATCGGTCGCAGGATCGGATGCAAAAATGTCCGCTCGCCGCTAAACAGGCGCGCCATAAACAAACCGATCGGTTTCGTAATGGCAAGCAGCACCAGAAAGTAAAACGCAATTTGCAGAATTCCGTTGACAGTCATAATCTCTTCCTAAAACTTCTCAGGCCGCAAGAGTGCATAGAGTAAATACGCAAACAGGCCGAGCGCAACAATTCCCGCAAATACAAAGTCCATAAGTGTTCTCCTTTACAGCCGGTCACAGGCTTTCGTAAAAACCCAGCAAAGGGCGAAGGCTCCAATTGCGAGCAGAAAGTAGAATACGTCGAGTAACATATTTTCCTTTCTTCAGCCTAGATGCACCAGCCTAAGCGGACACTAAGGAACACCTAAAGATTTTCTAAAGGCCGCTTTTTGCAGGCAAACAGAATCGGTATCCCACGCGCGGCTCCGAAAGTATGTAGCGCGGCTTCGCGGGGTTGGGTTCTATCTTCTTGCGGATCTGGTTTACAAACACATGAAGATACACAACTTCCCGCCCATAATCCGGCCCCCATATCGCTTGTAGTAACTTCCCGTGCGGAATCGCGATGTTAGGGTTAGATGCCAGATAATACAACAGCTCAAATTCTTTAGGTGTGAATCTAATATCTGTCCCCTGCACCGAAACATGCCTGGTCGCCAGGTTGATCTCAATACCATCGAAGCTGATGGTGGAAACTCCGCTCTCAAGAGAAAGCGGCACCCGCCGCAGGCTCGATCGGATGCGCGCCATCAGTTCCGGCATGCTGAAAGGCTTCGTTACGTAATCATCGGCACCGGCGTCCAGCGCCGCAATCTTGTCGGCTTCCTGGTTCCGTACCGTCAGCATAATGATCGCGATTTCTGAGCCCCGGCGGATCTGCTCGCATGTTTCCAGACCGTTCATCCCGGGCATGTTCATATCCAGCAGCACTAAATCGAAATGCTCCCGCCTGAGCACCTCAAGTGCCTCTTCACCCGATTTCGCGTCCATAATAATGTAACCCTGCGCCGTCAGGCTGGTCTTCATCACCCGCCGGATCTGCGGTTCGTCGTCCACCACCAAAATCTTCGCGTTCGTCACCGTGCCGCGTCTCCCGTGGGCGCAACTTTAGGCAGTGTAAAGGAGAATCGCGCGCCTTTGCCCGCTACGCTTTCAAGACCAATCTCACCACTGTGCGCCTGCACAATCTCCCGCGCAATGGTAAGGCCCATCCCGGTGCCCGCAATCCGGTGCCGGCCTGCTTGCCCGCGGTAAAACTTCTCAAAGACGGACACCTGTTCCGATTCGGGTATGCCCGGCCCTTCATCGGCAACATGCACCGTCAACCATTCGCCCTGCTGTTCCGCCGATACCTGAATTGCCGCCGAAGCTGGAGAATATTTCAAAGCATTGCCGATAAGTTGTCTAAGCACCAGTTCAATCAGTTCCGGATCGATTTCTACTTCCGGTAGATCTTCCGGAACACTTACTAAGATGGGCCGCCCATCGCAAGCGTTCTGCAGCTTCGCCAAGGCTGAAACGATCAACGCTTTCACAGCCGTATGCTGCTTGTGCAATTGAATGTGTCCGGCACCAATGCGGGCTATCTTGATCGATTCAGTTACAAGTTCCGTAAGCCGGTCCGCCTCTTCCTCCACGATAGTCAACAATTCGTTCTCCATCGCGTCGTGGCTTCGTTGCGAGATCACCGTGGATACGGCAGCCTTGATCGAAGTCAGCGGAGTTTTGAATTCATGCGCCAAAGCATCCAGCAGGGTTGATTTCAGCCTCTCATTGTGGCGTGCCGATTCAGTCCGGTTCACTGCCTCCTGCACGCGGGCGCGCTCCATCGCAATGGCGGCAAGCTGGCAGACTGCGGAAAGTGCCGTATCCGAAAACTGCACGCCTGCGATCCCTAAACTGCCGATCGGCCTGCCACCCAGGCTCACGGCGCAAAATTTTGCGGGCAATTGCGGTGCGTTGCCGCCCTTTGCCACAACCCGCAAAATCACGCTCACCTCGCTCGATGAGTGTGAACTCACCAGCGGTTCAACCGGACCCGCATGGTACGTCATGTCCTCGTTAAGAGCGTAAAAACTGACGGAAGGAGCGTTAAACACCGCCGCAATCTGCTGCGCAATCTGTCCGCCCAGTTTTGTCTCGGAATTCCCCAGCATCAGCGCCCGGCTAAACTCATAAAGCTTAGACATTTCGCGCCGGCCCGCGCTTGCTTCCTCAGCCTGTTTCCTGGCCTGCGCCGATAAGTGGCTTGCGGTCACGGCGGTTATGAGGAAAGCGAGTAGCGCCACCCAGTTCTCAGGGTCCGCTATATTCAGCGTGCCCACCGGCGGCAGAAAAAAGAAGTTGTAACAGAATACGCTGGCAACGGAAGCAGTCACCGAGGCTTCAATTCCCGCCTTAGCCGCGAACGCCAGTACAACCAGCAGGTACAAAAGCGCGGCCGTCGCGCTATTCACGCCCAATACTCGAAAATCCAGATAAGTGACCGCTGCAACAACCGCCATCGCGGAGAGCGAATAGACTAGCCGGGCTATGAATGGATGTGGACGCATCGGCATGGATTGGACGACCGTTACTCCTCTAGTGTGTGGGCATTACGCTAAGGATGATCTTAATTTCCACTAAAGATTTCCTAAAGGGTGCGGCGGAAATTCATTCTCTTGGTCACTATAGTAATAGGACGTTCACATGCCCCAGCCCAACCGGCTCACGCCCGACGAACTGCTACGGCAGGTACAAGCGGAAGAAGAGTATGCCCGTACAGGCCGCTTAAAAGTGTTTCTCGGGTATGCTTCTGGCGTCGGCAAAACCTTCCGGATGCTCGATGAAGGAAGGCGCCGGAGAGAACGCGGCCAGGATGTTGTCCTTGGCGCAGTCCAGCCCCACAGTTCTCCCGATCTCGACGATTTGCTGAATAAAATTCCTGTTATTCCTTTGCTGGAAATTGAGCACACACCGGTGATGGACGTGGAAACCATACTTCGCCGCACGCCGCTGGTCTGCCTGGTCGATGGGCTGGCATATGATAACCCGCCCGGCAGCCGCAACCTTCACCGATGGCAGGATGTGGAACAGTTGCTCGCCGCCGGCATCTCCGTCATCACCACCATCAATCTGCAGTTTGTCGAAGAACTTCGTGAACAGGTGGAGAGCATTCGGGACAAACGCGTTCACGTCAGCGTTCCGGTAGCGTTCCTGCACCGCGCCGACGAAATTGTGGTGGTCGATACTCCAACTGATTTCTCTGTCGCCCGCACAGCCGATTCTTACGCCGCGGCCGAACAGGACGAAGCCGCAAGAAAGCTTTCCCAATTACGCGAACTTGCACTCCTGCTTGCCGCAGACGTTGTAGATGAGCAGCTTGAAGGCTTCCTGCCAGCCGAGGGAGCGACACCCGCCTGGGGCACTCAGGAAAAAATCCTGGTGTGTCTCACACCCAGGGCAAACGCTCAGCGCATGATAGAACGCGCACGGGTGATCTGCGACCGGTTCCACGGCGACCTCTTCGTCATCTATGTCGGCCAAAGCGATCTGACGGCTGACGGCCAAGCAGCTCTCGAGCGCAACTTGTCACTGGCGCGTCAGGCCGGTGCTGAAGTAAAACTAATGACAGGTCAGGATGCGGTAGCCACCATCATCGAATTCGCGCGGCAACAGCGCATCACCCAAATCTTCATTGGACATAGCCTCAACAAGAGTATTTGGGGCCGCTTCACCAGAACTACCGTGGACCGGCTGATTCGCGCTGCGGAGGGGATTGATGTCAAACTCTTCCCCCATTAAGGGCCGGCTGAAAGTATTTTTGGGTTACGCCGCCGGTGTAGGCAAAACCTATCAGATGCTCGAAGAGGCCCGCGAACTAAAGCGTGGCAACACAGACGTAGTAGTCGGATACTTTGAGCCGCATGCCCGCCCCGATACCATCGCCCTCATGGAAGGTCTCGAATCGGTTCCCCTGCGCGCCGTGGAATACCGTGG
>JAYTGM010000316.1:0-12737 GCA_043733425.1 Terriglobia bacterium | reverse complement strand
CGTGGGGCAGATCGCCACAATCCGCACTCACCCGACAAATCCCGATATCGTATTCGTGGCCGCTCAGGGGAATCCGTTTGCCCCTTCAAAAGAGCGCGGTGTATATCGCTCCGTCGATGGCGGCAAGAACTGGAAGCAGATCTTTTTTCTCTCCGATCTTGCCGGAGCGGCGGACCTGGAACTTCAGCCCGGCAATCCCGACGTAGTTTTCGCGTGCTTGTGGCATGCGCAACGAAAGCCCTGGACTATCATCAGTGGCGCACGTGAAGGCGGTATTTACAAATCCGTCGATGGGGGCAATACGTGGGCGAAGCTGGGCGGCGGTTTACCGAACGAACTGTTCGGCCGGGCGAATGTAGCGCTCTCAGCGGCGAATCCGAACCGTGTCTACGCGTTGATTGAGGCTAAGCCTGGCTCGGGCTTGTACCGCTCTGAAGACAGCGGTGCAACATGGAGCTTGGTGAACGGATCGGGTTCGCTTATTACGCGGCCGTTCTATTACGACACGCTGGGTGTGGACCCGAACAACGCCGATGTGGTTTACGTGGGCGATGAAGGCTGGTTCAAATCGAGCGATGCCGGCAAGACCTTTGCGCGCGCGCCGGTGCCCCACGGGGACAATCACGACGTTTGGATCAATCCCAAAAATTCCGATTACATGATTCAGGCGAACGACGGTGGAGCGAATGTCTCGCTTGATGGCGGACGAACCTGGAGTTCGCAGGAAAATCAGCCGACGGCGGAAATTTATCAAGTGGCCGTTGATAACCAGTATCCGTATAAGCTTTACGGCGCCCAGCAGGACAACACGACCGTGATGATTCCGAGTTCGGCCACGGGAAACGGCCCGGAGTTTCGCATCGGGCCAGGTTGCGAAACCGGACCCATCATTCCCGATGCGCAGGACCCAAATATTGTTTACGGGGGCTGCAAGGGCCAGTTCAGCCGCCAGAATCTGCTGGCCGCCAATAACGAGCAGCATTATTGGATCGGTGCAGAATCTTTGTACGGCAATGCGGGCAGCGCTTTGATCTACCGTTTCCAGCGCGTGTCTCCCATGGAAGTTTCTCCGCACACGCCGCACACCGCCTACTACTGTTCACAGTATGTCCACCGCACGCGCGATGGCGGCTTGCATTGGGAGCGCATCAGCCCAGACCTGACCGCGAAGCCGGAAGGAACACAGGGCGCCAGCGGAGAGCCGATCACTCGCGATGCGACCGGCGAGGAAGTGTACAGCACCATCTATGCGATTCGTGAATCTCCTGTGCAGCAGGGAGTGATTTGGGCCGGGTCCAACGATGGCTTGGTGCACGTAACACGCGACGATGGAAAGACGTGGGCCAACGTGACCCCGAAAGGGTTGCCGCCCGGCGGCCGTGTGCAGAATATTGAGCCTTCGCCGAAACGCGCGGGCACGGCCTATGTCGCGATTTATCGTTACTTGCTGGGAGACTTCGCGCCTTACTTGTATCGCACCGATGACTTTGGCAAGAACTGGGCCAGGATCGTTAAGGGAATTGCCGCTGACGAGCCAACGCGGGTAGTGCGGGAAGATCCAGACCGGGCGGGGTTGCTATACGCCGGTACGGAGTTTGGGATGTACATTTCGTTCGATAACGGAAGCGAATGGAAACCATTTCAATTGAATCTGCCGCGCACTCCAGTTACCGATATCAAAGTTGCTCACAAAGATCTGGTGCTCTCCACGCAGGGGCGCGGTTTCTACATTCTGGATAACCTGACGCCACTGCACAGGGCTGAGGCGCTCACCCCCGTCACGCTTTTTCAGCCGCGCACGGCTGTCCGGACGCCGGGGCGGGGCCGCTCAGCAGGCGCGCAGATCGATTATTACCTGGGTTCAGCCGCTGATGATTTGAAGCTGGAAATTTTCGATAGCCGCGGCGCACCGGTCCGCAATTTCACGACAATCACGCCCGCGCGTGCCGAGGCAGCACCTGCGCAAAGTGACGAAGAAGAAGAAGGAAGCTTTCGCCCGCGCACCCCGCCGGCACGCCTGGATAAGCCTGCCGGCTTGCACCGGTTCGTTTGGGATTTGCGTTACCCGGGCCCCTGGCCTTCACTCGGAAACGGACCCGTTGCCGTGCCTGGCATCTATTCAGTTCGGTTGACGGCGAATGGCACCTCATTTACGCAACCCCTAACCGTCACCGAAGATCCGCGTGTCACCGCGGACGGCGTCACCACAGCGGATCTGCAACAGCAGTTCGAACACAACATGCGCGTGCGCGATCTGGTGAGCTCGACGAATCGCTTAGTGGCCAAAGCCAAGACGGACCGCAACAGCGCCTTGCTTGAGAAACTGGTCACCCCGCCCATCCGTTACAGCCAGCCCGCTTATCAGACTCAGGTTCAATACCTCTACACGGTCACGAACTCTGCAGATCAGAAGCCCGGCGATGATGTTCAGGAGCGCTATCAATCTCTGCTCAGCCAGTACACTCAGCTGGCAAAGTGATCTACTTGCGTCGCGACGATTTGAGTAGGGGCCGCAAGCGAAACTCCTTCGGCGCGAAGTCTGCGATACAGACGCTTCCGCAATTCGCTTTGCACGTTGAATTGGCTTACGAATTCAGCAACGTTGTAATTCACGCTCAGTACCAGCGCGGCGTCCGTGAAGCCGGGAATCCATGTCACGGTGATAGGGTCGCCCGCAACGAAGCCATCGAGATCTTTCGCCGCCGCCCTGGTTTCCTCCAGTAGAAGTTGTTCCACTCGCTCCACATCAGCGCCGTATGCCACGCGGACAGTCACGCTGCTGCTCATCTTCTTTTCCGGCAAGTTGAAGTTGGTGACGTTTGCCTGACCAACCTTGCTGTTCGGCACAAAAATCAGATTGTTGCCCAGTGCCCGAAGCGTTGTGCTGCGCCAGGTGATATCCACCACATAGCCTTCTTCGCCGCTGTTCAGCTTGATGTAATCGCCCAGCCGTATCTGGCCGGCCACACTGATATAAAAGCCGGCAAACAGGTTCGCCATCGTATCCTGCAGCGCCAAAGCAACAGCCAAACCGCCCACGCCCAATGCTGTTAACAAGGGCCGGATGTCCACGCCGATGTGGTTCAGCAGGATCATGATGCCCAATGTGTAAACCGCAATCTGAGCCAGGTTGCGGCTAAGCGTGGCAGACGCAGCGGCTTGCCCGGAAACGTGGGCACCATACAGGTGCACGATATTTCCCGAAAGTTTGGCGGCGATGATGGTTAGCGACGCAATCCAGAGAGCCAGCAGCACCACGTCAACGCGATGAACATATTGGGACGGCACCTGGGAACTGCGGCTGGCTAAATCGGCGCCTAAAATCACCGCCCAGATCAAAATGGGACCACGCAGCGATTCGGCGATTACTTCACCCACCCGATGGTTCCCCGCCGCGGACCAGCGCCGGATTCCAGCAGCCATCAGCCTGCGCAAAGTAATTCCCGCCGCCACGCACAACAGGAACACGCCCATGGGCAACAGATACTGCCACCAATCGTGCGCCAGCGAAGCCTGAATCCGTTGCATCACTAAATTCTAAGTGCACGTAAGCGGGGCTTGTCACGTCAACCTTGCTTGAGAGGAGAATTGCGTCTTGCCGGGCTTGCCTGTTGGGCTGCCGCGGCCTGCGGCTCTGAGGCTTCAAGTGCCGCGCGCGCCGCTCACAAGGCTGAACGCAAAGGCCAGGTGTCACAAGCTTTTCTGCTCTATTCGCGCGCTTCGGCCTTACAGCCCAAAAACCGTAAATTCCGCGCCAAGGCAGCCAGTCTGCAGACTCGGGCTCTGATTGCTTCTCACGTAGAGCCGCCCCCTTTAGCGGAACCCACTGAACCGGATGTGCTGGTTGAACCCGCCCAGTATTTCGACAGCTTGACCGCGCGTGATTTTGCCGCCATGCGCCAACCGCAACCCGCGCCCGAATTAAAGGCGCGCGCCGGCCGGTTCGATTTAAATCTTCAAGGCAATTGGAAAAGCCTCTGGACGCAAACCGCTCAGGTATATGGGCTTGACGTGGTGTTCGATGGCGATTTCGAAAATGGCCGCCCGCTCAACTTTCACCTGGACCAGGCCGATTACCGGGAAGCGCTGCATTCTCTGGAAGCGGCCACCGCGGCATTCATCACTCCGGTCTCGCCTGGCCTTTTCATGGTGGCGCACGACATTCCTGCAAAGCGCGCCGACCTGGAGCAGACCGTTACCGTGAGCATTCCCGTGCCACAAGCCGTCACCTCTCAGGAGTTGATGGAACTGGCACAAGCGGTCCGTCAAACGCTGGATATCCAAAAAGTGGCTTGGGACACAAAAACGAATACGGTGGTCATTCGCGACCGCGTATCGCGGGCTCTTCCCGCTCAGGCGTTATTTGAAAGCCTGCTGAACTACCGGCCACAGGTGATGGTGGAACTGCAGCTGATTGAGGTGCGCAAAAGCGACATTATCAATTACGGCATCAACTTGCCCAACATGATTAACGTTGTTTTCACAGGCCTTCCCACTGCCGCGGCGGGAACGGTGGTGGGCTCGCTTCCCACTAACGCCAATAACCCGTTTCCCTTCGGCTCACGGTCTTACCAGTATCTGGCGCAGGCTTCCGCGTTGGGCAGCGACGTTTTGAAAAATGCCTACCGGGGTTTGTTTCCCAACAGCCTTTCGCTCTTCAATCTTTCCGTGAATGAAGCGCAGGCGCTTGCAAACTTTTCTGACAGCCGTTCCCGCACCATGTTAAAAACTGATTTGCGCGCCAGTGATGCGCAGCCCGCCACGTTTCATTTAGGCGACCGGTATCCGATTGTGACCAGCAGTTACTCCGCCGGCACCGCCGTGCAATCCGGTTTCACACCAGTGCCATCGTTTACTTTTGAAGACCTGGGTATCACGCTCAAGATCACGCCGCATGTACACGGCATGGAAGAAGTCTCGCTCGAAGTGGAAAGTGAATTCAAGATTCTGACCGGCCAGGCGGTGAACGGCAACCCGCTGATCTTCAACCGCAAGCTAAACGCCAGCGTCCGCTTGCGCGATGAAGAATGGGCCCTGGTGGCGGGGCTGGTTTCGCGCACTGATTCTAAAGAGACCGGCGGCACGGCGGGTTTTTCGCAGATTCCGTTGGTAGGCCATCTTTTCCGGAAACATACCCGCCAGCAGGACGAAACGCAGATCCTGATTTTGATGAAGCCACGCCTGCTGAATCTGCCCGGTTCTGAAACAGTGACGCGCGCGGTTCGAGTGGGAAGCGAAACGCACCCGTTCATTCCGTTCTAACCAGCCGTGCTACAGTGACCGGATTGCATGCGTCTTGCTTCCCTGCTTGTGCTCTTCTGCGCTTGTGCTCAAGCGCAATTTTCTGAGACGCTGAAGGCGCTCGATGACGCTGCATGGGAGCTAAAATTCCAAGGGCTCGCGACCATCGATAAGTTCACGTACACAGGCCAGCCGCAGGCAAGAGAAAGGAATCTGACCGCGCAAGGTGCCGGAAACCCGATGATTCTTTACGGGTACATGTTCATCCCAAAGAATCTGGACCGCTCGCGTCCGGCACCGCTGGTTGTATTTGTCCATGAAGGCGTACACAGCAACTTCATGACAGCCGGGCGGGCAAATTGCGCGGCTGTGGTTCGCGAACTGCTTGCCCGCGGCTATTCCGTGGTGGCACCCGAATACCGTGGCAGCACCGGTTACGGGCAGAGTTATTCACAGGCCATCGATTACGGAGGCCGTGAAGTGGACGATGTTCTAGCTGCGCGCGATTGGGCGCTTTCCACCTACTCTTTCCTCGATCCAAAGCACGTTGGAATCATTGGCTGGAGCCATGGCGGATTCATCACGCTGATGAACATCCTGCAGCACCCCGAAGGATTTCGCTGCGCCTATGCGGGCGTACCGGTCAGCGACCTGGTGGCACGCATGGGTTATAAGAACGACAGTTACCGCCGGATTTTTTCAGAGATGCTCGGCAAGGATGCCGATGCGGACGTGAAAGAGTATGAGAAGCGATCCCCGTACCGCTATGCGGCTTCGCTGAAGACGCCGCTTCTGATTCACGGCAACTCGAACGATGAAGATGTAAACGTGCTTGAGGTGCGGCACCTCATTGCAGAACTGCGGGCTTCCGGCGCTGGCGGTTCGTTCGAATCACAAATTTATGACGATGCTCCGGGGGGCCACTACTTCAACCGTCTGGATACCGCCCTTGCCAGAGAATCGCGCGAGCAGATTTACTTGTTCCTGGACCGCTACCTGAAGAACTGAAATTATGCGAACTGTACTGCTTTTCCTGTTGCCGATTGCTCTTGCCGTAGGGCAGCAGTCTCCCCCCAACTCCGCTGCTCCGGCACCGCGCCCGCCCGCGCCAACGGGCCTTGTTGGCGGGGGCGCGAACGATGAAGTACTGAAGCAGATTGACGATCTGATGTGGCAGATGAAGCTTCAGGACGTAGCGGCGGTTGATAAGTTTACGTACACCAGCCTGCCGCCCGCGCGTGAAGCGAACCCCACGGCACAGGGTGCCGGCAATCCGATGATTGTTTACGCTTATAGCTTCATTCCGAAGAATCTGGACAGGGCCAGGCAGCACCCGTTGATCGTCTACGTACATGGGGGCGTTCATAGCAGTTTCCTGAGCGGCGGAGAAGGTAACGGTGCGCATATTGTCCGCGAACTGGTGGAACAGGGCTATACGGTGGTCGCGCCGGATTATCGCGGCAGTACCGGCTATGGCTCTGGTTACTATCGCGCTATCGATTACGGCGGGCGGGAGAATGACGACGTCTTCGCCGCGCGCGCATGGATGCTGGAGACATATAAATTTCTCGATCCGAAGCGCGTCGGCATCATGGGCTGGAGCCACGGCGGCATGATTACACTGATGAATATTTTTGAGCACCCGGCCTCGTTTGCCTGCGCCTACGCGGGCGTGCCGGTTAGCGATCTGGTGGCGCGCATGGGATACAAAACAGACAGCTACCGCCGCATCTTTTCTGAAAGCTTCGGTAAAGACGCGAATGACAATGTGAAAGAGTATCTGCGGCGCTCCCCTTACACCTACGCATCCAAGCTGGCCACTCCGCTTCTGATTCACTCGAACACAATCGATGAAGACGTGAACGTGCTGGAGGTGCAGCATCTGATTGCCGCGTTGAAGGCTGAAGGCAAGCAGTTCGAATCGAAAATTTATGACGCGGCACCGGGCGGGCATCACTTCAACCGCATCGATACCAAGCTTGCGCGCGAATCCCGTGCGGAAGTTTACAGCTTTCTTCGCCGGTATTTGAAACCGTAACGCCCATGCCGGAACCGTGGCTTCGTGAAACACCACTGCTTTGCGACCCCGCCGTTGCCGCCGTGCTGTTCGCTTTGGAACAGGCCGAGGAAGATTTAGCGCGATTCGCGCCTCCTGTTTCCGCGCACTTTCATCTGCGCCATATCACGGGGAGTCTGGACCGGCTGACTACTTATCTGGAGGGCAGCCAACTTTCGCCAGAACAACTGAGCGCGCTGCAAAGGGAAGAAACTGGTTCAGGAGAAACGAGAGATCAACTGCTTCAAGCATGCAGGCAAGCACTGCAGCGAACGCGAGCCGCGCTGCTGGCCATAGCGCCTGAGCAGTTCCCGGAGGCCCGTTACATTGGACGCCAACGCATCCGCACCACTGCCATCGGCCTGATGATTCACATTGCGGAACACACGCAGCGGCATGTAGGCCAGATCATTGCCTACTCTCGCGCCACCCGTGTCGCGTAGGCTGATAACAGACTATGTCCCGCATGTTGGAAGAAATCCGGCAACAGCCGGAAGCCCTGGCCCGCACGCTTGCCGAAGAGTGGCAGGGAATTGAGAACTTGAAAGTGTTATTCGCGCGAGAGCGGCCGCGATTGATTGTGCTGGCCGCGCGGGGCACGTCGGATAATGCCGCGCAGTTTGGCCGCTACCTGCTGGAAATTACAACCGGCATACCGGTTTCTCTTGCGGCACCTTCAATCTCTACTCTCTATGGAGCGCGGTTGGATTATCGCGGCGCTCTGGTAGTGGCAATCTCGCAATCCGGCGAATCCACCGATACGAACGTAGTGCTCCAAAAGGCCCGGGAAGCTGGCGCGATCACCGTCGGCATAAGCAATGAAGCGGGCAGCACACTCGCCGCTATAGCCCAGCACGTCATTCTGGTGCGCGCCGGCAAAGAGCAAAGTGTAGCCGCCACCAAAACTTACACAGGCCAGATTATGGCGTTTTACTTGCTCGCGTATGCACTGGGGGCCGATTTGAAGAAATCGGACTTGGAACAAATTCCGTCTTGGGCTGCCCAGGCCCTTACGCTCGAACCCGAAATCGCCCGGCTTGCCCCGCGCTTTCGTTTCATGGAACAGGCCGTGGTGGTGGCGCGTGGCTTGAACTATTCGAATGCATTCGAGTTCGCACTCAAGATGATGGAAACTTGTTACGTGGTGGCGGAACGTTTTTCATCCGCCGATTTCCTGCACGGCCCGATTGCGCTGGTTGAGCGCGGTTTCCCGCTCTTTCTGTTCGCGCCCTCCGGCGTAACCTGGCCCACCATGGCAGAGATGCTGGCCAAATTGAAGCACCTGCGCGCGGAAACACTCGTCATTACCGATCAATTGAATGAGCAGGCAGCAGGCCGGGCAACCTGCGAAATATGCATCCCCGCGCGCATACCCGAACTGTTCACCCCGATTCCTTACATTATTCCCGCGCAAATTTTTGCGGCACGCCTGGCCGCGGAAAAAGGCTTCGACCCGGATCAGCCGCGCACGCTCAGCAAGATCACGCAGACCCTGTAGAACGTGTTCCCTGGCTGGCGCTGGGCTCGGGCAGTCTTCTCACAAACCGGCGCGCGCACTTCCGGCAGCGGTACGGGGCGTAGTGGAACATGCGGATGAACGTATCGAACGCACCTTTTGCCCATGATCTTCTTGTGTCATGAGAGCCGCAGCGGGGGCACGCATGGGTGGTTGCTTCCGGCGTCCAGACATTTGTTCTATTGGGCATACCGTCAGCTGCTTCATTCTACAATGGTGTCAGTGCCAGTAAAGACTTTCTACATTGAGACGTTCGGCTGCCAGATGAACGCTCACGATACCGAAAAGGTGGTGGGAACTCTTCTGAAGCAAGGTTTTGCGCAGGTGGCAACTCCGGACGAAGCTTCGCATTTGTTTTACAACACCTGCAGCATCCGCGATAAGGCAGAGCAGAAAGTGTTTCACCGGCTTGACACATTCAAGCGTTCAGCGAAAGGCAAAACCATTGCGGTGCTGGGCTGTGTGGCTCAACAGGAAGGCGAAAAGATTTTCGACCGCGCACCCCATGTGAGTTTAGTTGCGGGCTCAGCAAGTTATGCGCGCTTGCCTGAGATGCTGATTCAATTGGAAGCCGGAAATAAGCGCGTATCGGGCTTGGCTTTTGACCGCGATGAGGCGTTTGAGACACCATACACGCGCCGCGATAATCCACACCGTGCGTTTCTGACTATCATTGAAGGCTGCGATAAAAGTTGCGCCTACTGCGTTGTGCCGTTCACGCGTGGGCCAGAGCGCAGCCGCACGGGTGCCAATGTCATGGAAGAGGCCCGCAGGTTGGCCGCGGAGGGATATACCGAGATCACACTGCTCGGCCAGAATGTAAACAGCTATCAGGACCCTTCGCCGGCAGGCTGGGATTTTGCCACGCTGCTGGCGCGTGTCGGCGAAATTCCGGGGCTTCGGCGAGTTCGTTTTACCACTTCGCATCCGCGCGATTTCGTCAAACCAATTATTGAGGCCATTGAAGCGGATGAGCGGCTTTGCAATCACGTGCACCTGCCCGTGCAATCAGGCTCATCGCGCGTGTTGAAAGCCATGCAGCGGCTTTACACGCGTGACGAGTACATGCGGCGAGTTGATTGGATGAAACAATCGCGCCGCCCTCTTGCCATCACGACAGACATCATCGTGGGTTTTCCTGGAGAGACGGAAGCGGAATTCGAAGAAACAATGCAGCTGCTGGACGAAGTGCAATTCGATGCAATTTTCGGGTTCAAATACTCACAGCGCCCCAACACAGCCGCGCTTGGGATTCAAGACAAGGTACCGGAAGAAGAAATCACGCGCCGCCTTTCCGCAGTGCTGGAAAAGCAGCGGGCGATTCAGTTAAGGAAACATGGCGAGATGATCGGAGCCACGGAAGAGGTGCTGATCGAGGGGCGGAATCATGCGACACAACAGTGGATCGGAAGGACTTCGCAAAACCGCACGCTCAACTTCACGCATGAGTCCAGCGATGCGGCACTCCTCGGAACCTATATGCCGGTGCGGATTACGCGCGCTGGTCCGAACTCACTTGCGGGCGAGGCCAGCCTGAACTTGGGCTTGCTGCAACAAATCAGCGCGTAACATAAGTGGTTTAATGAAACCAAAGGAGCCCACAGTGGAAGTCGAGATGAAAATTCGCGGGTTGATGATGGATCCGGGTACCAACATGCCGATCGTGATTTTGAAAGATGTCGCGGGCAATACCGTACTGCCCATTTGGGTCGGCATCTACGAAGCAAACGCGATCGCGCTTGAAATTGAGAAGGTGTCCACGCCTCGCCCCATGACACATGATCTGCTGAAGAACGTTCTAGTGGGGCTGCACGCCGGTATACAAAAAGTTGTTGTCAATGAACTGAAAGAAGACACTTTCTATGCGCAGATCTGGCTGGAGCGCGGCGGAGAGTTGATTTCCGTGGATAGCCGCCCCAGTGATGCACTGGCGCTTGCACTGCGTTTGGATTGCCCGATTTTTGTAGACGATTCCGTGCTGAAATCATCCAAATTGACTGCCTCCGTGAGCGACAAAGTGAACACCGAAGAACTCCGTCGCTGGCTGGAGGGGTTGAATGATGAGGACATGGGCCGCTATAAGATGTAAATGCGCCTGAGCCATCTTGCTCTAATTTTCACCGTTCCCGTTTTTGCAGCCGCACCGCCATTCACACTCGAACAGGTACTGAGTTCGCCCTTTCCCTCAGAACTGACTGCATCGCCTTCCGGTGCCAAGTTGGCTTGGGCTAGTGCTGATAGAGGCGTTCGCAACCTCTGGGTAGCAGAACCGCCCGAATACCGGGGCCGCCAGCTCACAAACTTTACAGAAGATGACGGCCTGGAAATTACAGGCATCGAGTGGAATGCGGATGCTTCCGCTGTGGTGTTCGTACGCGGCGAGGGCGTGAACCGAAGCGGCGAATTCCCGAACCCACGCTCCACACCTGCCGGCACCAAGCAGACAATCTGGATCGCGCCGCTAACCGGTGCGCCGAAGCAGTTGGGCGAGGGTTCGGCCCCAGCAATCGCTCCTGATGGAAAGACAGTAGCCTTCGTATCCCGTGCGGGCGAGGTGTGGACCGCTTCGCTAGGGGCCACTGCCGCTCCTGCAATTTTGATCCACGCACGTGGAACAGCGCAGTTGCCGCAGTGGTCTCCCGATGGAAGGTGGCTCGCGTTCATCAGTAACCGGCGAAATCATAGTTTTGTTTCTCTCTACAATGCGAGTGAAAAGTCGCTCGCTTTCCCGGACGCGTCCGTAGACCACGATACACACCCTGTGTGGTCTCCCGATAGCCGCTTGCTCGCGTATATTCGCATTCCGGCGTTCACACGTGAATTTGCATTCGGGCCAGTGAGGACTGCTGAACCGTGGTCCATCCGGGTATGCGATGTCGCCACGGGCAAAGCGCGCGAGATCTGGCGCGCGCAAGAGGGCCCCGGCAGCGCATTTCATGAGATGGTTGCGAAAACTCAATTGCTTTGGGGTGCCCAAGACCGGATTGTTTTCCCTTGGGAGCGCGAGGAATTTCAGCACCTCTACTCCGTTAAAGCGCAAGGGGGCCCGGCACTGGCACTTACCCGCGGCGCATTTGAGGTGGAGCATGTAGCCATAACTGGCGACGGCCGCGAGTTAGTGTTCTCTTCAAATCAAGGCGATGTGGATCGCCGCCATCTTTGGCGAATCCCCGTTAGCGGTGGAACAGCAACCGAAGTTACAAAAGGCACTGAAATTGAATGGTCACCCGTAATGACCAGCGACGGGAAAGCGCTCGCGTTTTTACATTCGAGTGCCACGCAGCCAGCGCGGCCCGCAATTCAGATCTCGAGCGCAACGCACGATTTGCAGCCGCTTGCCACAGGCTTCCCTTCCCTCGCTCTGGTAACACCGGAACCAGTGATCTTCACCGCAACGGACGGCATGCCGGTCCACGCACAGCTTTTTCTACCGCCGAAGAGTGCGCCGGATACAAAGCACCCGGCGGTCATCTTTTTCCATGGTGGTTCGCGGCGCCAGATGCTGCTGGGCTGGCACTACATGTTTTATTACCACCAGGCTTATGCTTTCAATCAGTACTTGGCAAGCAAAGGGTACGTGGTGCTTTCAGTCAACTACAGAAGCGGGACCGGCTACGGCCTTGATTTCCGTGAAGCCAAAGACTACGGGGCAACCGGGGCAAGCGAATATAACGATGTGGCCGGTGCGGGCTTGTACATGCGAAGCCGCGCGGATGTGGATTCCCGGCGAATCGGCCTCTGGGGCGGTTCCTATGGAGGTTACCTGACAGCGCTGGGGCTTGCCCGCGCCTCGGACATGTTCGCCGCTGGAGTCGATCTGCACGGGGTTCACGATTGGAACAGCGAGATTCAGGTATTCGCGGTGGGTTATGACCCGGAGAAGCAGCGCGATGCCGCCCGGATCGCGCTTGCTTCTTCGCCGAT
>JAYTGM010000315.1:0-4921 GCA_043733425.1 Terriglobia bacterium | reverse complement strand
TTGCCCTTCACCAGAGCCCGATCCGCCAACAATCCCAAGACCCAGAAGAATACCTTCCGGTGCGTCTCCACATCGATCAGCCGCCGGGTGCGCGAAAGGGTCGAATGATCCGGCGTCCCTTCATCCAGTCCATAACCCAGGTACTGACGGAGACCCAACGAATCAGCCGGTATAGTTCGAACTCGGTTGTGCCTGCCAATCAAATCCACAATGCACCAGCGGTTATCGCGTTGTTGAATATGTCGGAACGTAAGCGCGGCAACTTCCGACCGGCGGAGTCCGGATCCGAATAAATTCGCGAACATCGCGCGGTCCCGCAATCCTTTCTTGGTTGTGATGTCCGGCGTATTCAGTAGCGTCTGGGCTTGCTGCAGGGACAGCCAGTTGCCCACGCGGACTCCCTGAGAGCGGACGCCTTTGATACGCGCGATCCCCGCCGCCAACTCGGGTGCGAGAAGTCCATTGTCGGCGGCTTCAACCGCCAGCTTCCGCACCGCCGTGATCCGCACGTTTATTGAGACGGAGCCCAACTTGCGGTCTTCGAGCGTCATTCGCCACGCGCTCACGAACGCCTTGGTAAATCCGGTTCTCGGTTCCGCTGTGTACCGGGCGATGAATTCGTTCAGCCCCAAGTTGTATACGCGGCGGGTAATCGGGGAGGAAACGCTGTCGAGTACCAGCGATTTAAGTTTGCTCCATTCGGAAGCTCGATCGGCGACTATTAATTCGTTCATTTTAGGTCCTGTTATTTGGCAATAGCGGAAGCTAACGGGACATTACCTCTGGTCAGAGAAATCATCAACGACACAGTCGAACGGGGAAATACTGGCCCTGCGAACAGCTCAATCAAGGGAAACGCTAATGCCGCTCTCGCGATGACGTCCGATATTTCGAACGAAATCGAAAGCGGCAGGCCAGAAGTCACAGGAGCTGTTTCTGCGGCACCAACTTCAGTATTGCCGACAACCCGGAAGCTGCCCGTAAATACTACGTCGTCACAGTGGATCTAGTACGGCTATCGAATGTCATTCGAGTTTGCGGTCCATCAACCGTTCGGTCATAAACATGTAATCCTTGGCTGCTAGACTCGCGGTTGATGTTTACCGCTCTCCGTACAGTAGCCTTTTTAACAGTTGCTGCTATCTTTTGCCTGGCCCAAACCGCTCCCACCACGTCGCTGTTCGGCGTAGTGGCGGACCCCTCTGGCGCAACGATAGCTTCCGCTACGGTGGCGCTCACGAGCCGTGCCACCCGACTGAACCGGCAAACCACTTCCGGAGCCGATGGCAAGTACCGATTTTCACTGATACCCGCGGGTGAGTACGAACTCGACGTCACCGCGGCCGGTTTCCGCTCCTTTCTGCAGACCGGCATTGTTCTTAATGTGGACGTTGCCGCGACCGTGAATGTCGGCCTAAGTGTCGGTGCCCTGGCAGATCAGGTCACGGTATCGGAAGACGCTTTGATGATCAACACCCAATCGGGCACCCTCACGCAGATTATTAACGCGCGATACATTGAAGAGCTACCGCTTAACGGACGCAACGCCGCTACTCTGGTACGCATGGTACCGGGTGCGGTAACCGGGGTAGGCACAACCACCGCCGGTTACGCCAACACCGGCGAGACGCAAGCGATCTCCATCAACGGTACGCGTGGGAATGAGATCAATTACAAGCTGGACGGTGCCACTCACATCGACAACATCACCAACTTGAACGCAATCTATCCGAACCCGGACGCTCTTGCCGAATTCAGTGTTCAAACCAGCAATTACAGCGCGCAATACGGGCAGTCTGCGGGCGGCGTGGTGAACGTCGTTACAAAGAGTGGCACCAACCAGCTGCATGGTTCCGGCTTCGAGTTTCTTCGCAATGGAAATCTGAACGCCCGCAACTTCTTCGCCCTCCAGCACGACAATCTCAAACGCAATCAGTTTGGCGGTGCGATCGGCGGACCCATCCTGAAGAACAAGCTGTTCTGGTTCGCCTCCTACCAGGGCACCACCGTCAACAACACCAGCTTCACGAATACCGCCACAGTACCTGACGCGAAACAAAGAAGCGGCGACTTCTCCGGACTGATGAAAGCCGTGGTCGACCCTTTAACCGGCAAACAGTTCCCCGGTAATGCGATCCCGGCAGATCGTATTTCGCCCATTGCGCGTAATCTTCTGACAAAAGTTCCGTTTTCCACGGCCGTTTCTGGTTTGCTTTTTTACGCCCGTCCCGATCAAACACGCGCTCATCAGGGCATCGCGAAAGTGGATTACAACCGTGCGAATCATCTGGTCAGCGGGAGCTTCTTCGCAGTGAATTACAACGATCCTGGTTGGGATGGCGGAGGAACGCTTTTAACGACTCGCATCGGCCAGTTTCAAACCACACGCGACATAAAAGGCCAGGACATTTGGACCATCACCCCGAGCGTGGTCAACACTTTTATTGCCAGTGGACTATTTCTCGATTCGTACAACACAAAGCGCTCTCCGTTCACCATTCAAGATTTCGGCAACATTGCCATTGCGCATCCCGGTGCCGACGCCTCTGAGCTGGAACTCAGCGTAACCGGATATGGCGGCTGGGGTAGCGTGACAAACTCGCCCCCCGGACAGTGGCTCCGGCGCAATATCGAACTCTCCGATACGATTCACCTCGTGACCGGACGCCACCAGGCGCTATTCGGTGCGCAGTTTACCCCATACATCGTTTTTGATTCCAGCACCAAGTTCCAGCAAAGCGGCGGATTCACATTTTCCGGCCAAACCACCGGTAACGGGTTGGCGGATCTACTGCTGGGCAAAGTCTCCACCTTTGTCCAAAGCGCCGGAAAGTTCAAAAAGACTCGCGGGCAGGAATTCAATCTTTTCGCCGAGGACAACATTCGCGTCACGGACAAGCTGACGGTGAATCTTGGGGTCCGGTGGGATCCGTTTCTGCCTTACTACGACGATCTGAATCAAGTTACCGGTTTGCAATCCGGTTATCAATCTCAGCGGTTCCCCCTTGCGCCCCCAGGGCTCATCTTCCCTGGGGACCCAGGTTTTCCGAGGGCCGGCATGAATACCAATTGGAACAACGTAGCCCCGCGCATCGGCTTTGCTTGGACACCCCGAGGATCTGCCCACCCCACGACGATTCGCGGGGGCTACGGAATTTTCTACGTGCTACCGTTCCCTCGGCTCTACAACAATTTCGTCGAAAACGCGCCATTCAGTCCTTCTGTGACACTCACCGGAGTGGACTTAGCGGATCCTTATGGCTCGGCGGGGGTCAAGAATCCGTTCCCGCCCTATGCGCCACTGCCACTCGGCAAAGACTCGACGTTTGTGAGGCCTACCGCGGTCGCTTTCTTTCAGAAGGACTGGCGCGTTGGATACTCGCAGGCTTGGAGTCTTACGGTGGAGCAGCAACTGGCGGCCAATTACCTGCTGCGTGTGGCTTATGTCGCCAATAAAGGTACGCACCTGCAAAGCTTTCAAGAGCTGAATCCTGCGATCTATGGTCCAGGCGCGACTCTGCGCACTACCGATGCACGGCGTCCTTTGGCACCCAACTTCGCCTCCGTCAAAGAACTGGTGGATAACGCCAACTCTACCTACCATTCCCTTCAGGTCACCGTTGAGAAGCGATTCAGCCGCGACTTCTCGTTTCTGGCTTTCTACACATGGTCAAAGGCGATCGATCTGGAGTCCGCCAACAATCAATTCACCATTTCGAATCCTAATCCGTTCGACCCGGCATTCAACCGCGGCTTGGCGGATTTCGATGTTCCGCATAATTTTCGGCTAACCGGGATTTACGATCTCCCCCGTTTGACCGGACAGAAAAACTGGGTGCAACGGGTGCTGGGCGGATGGCGCGTCAGTGAAATCATTGATTGGCGGAGCGGAACGCCTTTTGGGCTCCAGTCCGGCATCGATAACTCATTCAGTGGCGTTGGGCAGGATCGCGCGGATCTGTTTGGAAACCCGCGGTTGCCGGCGGACCGGCCCTTGGCCCAAGTGATTCAGAAGTACTTCGACACATCCGTGTTGAAAGTGAATGCTCCGGGTACGTTCGGCAACTCGCCCCGAAACTTTCTGCGGAACCAAAGTTTGCTCAATACGGATGCTTCGCTTGAGAAGAGCTTTTCAGTGCGGGAGCGGGTGAGAATTCAGCTACGGTGTGATGCGTTCAACGTTTTTAATAACACACATCTCAACCAACCAGGCTCAAATGTAAGCGCAGCCAGTACGTTCGGCGTAGTCATCTCGGCGGGAGAACCGAGAATTCTCCAATTGGGCGCAAGAATCATCTTTTGATCTGAGCGGGCCATATGCGATGCGAAACTGCTTCTTAGTTAGACGTCGAAGTCTCTTTCTCCGTCGAAATGAAAACCTGCTCGTCGATAGCTTTGTATAAAGTGAACCGGCTGACAGATTAGAACGGAACGCGGGGTTGGTAGTTCGCCGCTGCTCCGTGGCCAGGCCCGCCCGAACTGTGTTGACAGGTACAGGGCGCCATTTCTGTCAACCACCACAATCGTGGAAACGTTGGTGGCGATGCCAGCTTTTATCGACCTTACCTTTGGTCCAGGCAGGCCATCTTCTACGGCCACCATGCTGGAAGACTTCGAAGGCACTTCAAGCGGGTCCCGCACGATCATCTCGAGCGAGAAGTACTCGCTAAGGCTCAGATAGCTGGACCGCTCGCTTCCCAATGCTGCCGGGCTGTCATAAACTCTTAAGCGTTAGGACGAATACATAGCCAGTAAAGGACGCCATGCCATTGAACCGCCGAGATTTGTTGAAAGCCGTTTCCACCGGGGCACTTGCACTGCAGGCGCGGCGCGGGAGGGCCGCCGAGCGGTTCGTCTCACCGCTCGGCAAGAATGTGGAACCGATGGCTACCGGGATCTTCGAGCCCACCTGGGAATCGCT
>JAYTGM010000314.1:0-1649 GCA_043733425.1 Terriglobia bacterium | reverse complement strand
AAGTTCCGCGCCCTTCCTTCAGATCGCCCAGCCCCGCCACCGCGTATCGGTCTTGCACTTTGCCATCGCTGCCCACCACGGAATAAACCGCGCCCGCGGTATCGATGCGCACTGTCGAAACCTCGCGAACAACTTTTTCCGGTCCATCGTCGTAAATGTATTCGAACCGCAAGTCCCCCGCGGCGGGAGTCACTTTCAGCCAGGTCGGCAGCTTCACGCGCTTCTCCGAACTCGCCGGCTCCGCATAATCGCGATATTCCAGCGTGCCCGTCCAATTTCCCTCTAACGCATGACTCAGTTGCAAACCGGTGGCAGGCGCTTGCGCCGTCAACAGACCGTGTGCCAAGGCAAGACCTACCAGCAAATGGCGCATGGCCCATTGTAAGGGCAGATCATATAAGTCCTCATGATCTTTCCGGGTATCCTAGAAGGGTACCCATGCACATACGGAAACAGCGGTTATTGACCCCGGGCCCAACGCCCCTTTATCCGCCGGCTCTGCACGCCATGATGGCGTCCGATATGCACCACCGGACCCAGGAATTTCGGAGTGTTTACCAGTCGGCTCTCGCGGGATTAAAGGAAGTGCTCGCCACCTCGTCGGACGTGCTCTGCTTTGCGGCCTCCGGCACCGGCGCGATGGACGCTTCGATCTCGAATCTGTTTTCGAAAGGCGATAAAGTCATCATCTGCTGTGCCGGAAAATTCGGCGAACGTTGGATTGAAATCGCGAAAGCCTATGGCCTTGAAGCTCTGGTTCTGAAGGAAGAATACGGCCAGGTTGTCTCGCCCGGTCGCGTGCGCGATGCCTTCTCCAAGCAGCCCGATACGAAAGCCATATTCGTCACCGCCTCTGAAACATCCACCGGTGCGCAGCACGATGTCCGCGCGATGGGTGAATTCGTGCGCGGCACCTCAGCAATCCTGATCGTCGATGCCATTACCGCCATGGGCACCATGCAGCTCGATATCGAAGGCTGGGGCCTCGATGTTGTAGTTGGCGGTTCCCAAAAGGCGTTCATGATTCCGCCGGGTCTGGCTTTTCTCACCGTCAGTCCGAAGGCGTGGAAATTCACGGAAACCGCCACCTTGCCGCACTTCTACTTCGATCTGAAAAAGGAAAAGAAAAGCGGCGATGCCGGCGAATCCAGTTGGACTCCCGCCATTTCCCTCATCCTTGCGCTCGATGAAGCCCTGAAGTTTATCCGCGGTATTGGTATGCCGAAGCTGATCGAAAACGCCCAGCTTCTCGCACAAGCCACCCGCGCCGCCGCTCATGCCCTGGGCCTTGAAGTTTTTGCCGCACAGCCCGGCAGTTCCGTTACCGCGCTCCGCCCGCCGGCCGGGATCGATTCCAGCATCATCGTAAAAGAATTCAAATCGCGATTCGGTGCCATCATCGCCAACGGCCAAGGCTCCATGAAGGGCCAGATCTTCCGCATCGCGCACTTAGGCTATTTCGATTTTGCTGACCTCTTCGCCATGGTTGCCGCGCTTGAAATCATTCTTCACGCAAACGGCTATCCTCTGAAGTTTGGCTCCGGCGTCGCTGCCGTGCAGGAAGTCTACGTTCAGGCGGCACTGCCGAATCTGAAGTCAGCCTTGCCGCTGGAGCGCGATATCGATCTCGCGGTCGCGTCACGGTGAAC
>JAYTGM010000313.1:0-4930 GCA_043733425.1 Terriglobia bacterium | reverse complement strand
TCGAGTTCGAGGTAAGCAGGTCCAAGTGGCCGTCGCCATCGAAATCAGCGGCCATGAGCGGCACTCTTTGCGATGCCGCAACCGGCAGAATTGCGTGTACGCGGAGGCCGCCGCGTCCATCACCCAGCAGGATGGTAATGCCACTGGCGTTGGCTGTTGCTAAGTCAGGCAGCCCGTCACCGTTCCAATCCGCAACCACGGCGAAAAGCGGCGAAGAATCAGCAGGCAGTACGGTTTCTGTGGCGCGCCGGAAATTGCCGTTGCCATCGTTCAGGTAGAGCGTGACCGAGTGGGCTGACCTGTTCAGAACGGCAACGTCCGGGTAGCCATCGCGATTGAAATCTCCCGTAACCACGGATGCGGCATCAGAGCCGGAGATTGTGGTGCCACGCTGAAGTTCCCCGCGCGTGTTTCCGGTCAGGATGGAGACGTCTTTATCTGTCGCGATTACCAGATCCGCAATGCCATCGTGATTGAAATCAGCTGCTGCGAAGAAATGCGCCGTGCCGGAAATCAGACCCGAATCGCTGAGTAAGAATTGTCCAGTGCCGTCACCGAGAAAGATGTTGTAAGTGCCGCGGGTGTAATCCGGCGGCCCGCTGAGCGCATTCATGACGGCCAAATCCATTTTGCCGTCGCCGTTAAAATCCGCCGCGACTACCTGGAGGGGTTGAGACCCGGCGCGGAACGGGCTGCCGGGCACCTCTTTGTAACCGCCGTTACCATCGCCCAGCAGCACTTTCACCAGGCCGGAGCCAAAATCCGCAAAGGCCAGGTCAGGCACGCCATCGCCGTTGAGATCGGCCACCGCCGCTCCATAGGGACCAGTGCCTGCATCGATGTGCGAGTTGGGGGAAAGCTGGAAAAGGGGCTGTGCCTGGGCTGCGGCGCAGACGGCACAGAGAAGCAGGGCGGCTTTCATTGGTTTGAATTTGTGATTGCGATATCGGTGGAAACGGAAGGATACCCGGACACGAAAGCGTTTATGTAGTAACTGCCCGCCACGCTATTCGGAATGAACAGTGGGGTGGTGGCGATTCCAACCGCGTCAGTGAGTATGGTGAGCGTGGAGGAGCTCAGGAACGTACCGGTCGCGCCGCCAGCGGGGGCTGAGAAGATGACACCGGCCCCGCGGATCGGGCTACCAAAAGCATCGCGCACGACAACCGAAAATACGCTAAACCCGAAGACGGTTTGCACAGGCAAGGCTCGAATGGTTGCGGGCTGGCCGGCTTCCGCCACGGTCAAATCCGAGGAGCCGGCGCCATACTGGGCATCGCCGCTGTATACGGCGTGAAGTACATGCACACCGGGCATGAACCGCGTTGCGAAGCGCGCTGCCGGGCCGCTCAACGTCACGGTGCCGATGAGCTGCTTACCATCGAACAGCGTTACGGTTCCCGTGGGAAGCGCGGTAGCTGCGGGATTCGCCGCGACATTCACGGTGAAATATTCGAACTGCCCGTAAGTAAACGGGTTGGGCGCATCACGCGTGAGCCGCACCCTTGTGGCGGGAACACTGCTTCCAATCACGAAAACCGTTTGGCGTCCGGCGGTGACGATCTCCGGCCTGCCATCTCCGTCCAGATCGGCTATCAGCGGGCGGCCTATGGCGGCGGGCAGGGTTACGGTTCGTAACAATCCGCCTTTGCCATCGCCGAAGTAAACTACCGTGCCTGACGCGGAACCGCCTATAACGTCCAGGTTCCCGTCCCCATCCACATCCGCGATATCCAGCGTGAGCGGGTCGCGCAATTTAGTCGCAATGACCGAACTTAGCGTGAATTGTCCTGAGTTATCCTGCTTCCATAGCTCCAGATCTTGACGAAAAGGCGGAATATCGTCCGGCACAACATAGTAGTCAATGATCAGATCGGGTTTGCCATCTTTATCGAAATCACCGATGGCGATGGAGGCAGGCCTTGAAAACCTGCCGCGCTGGATCACCTGAGTGGAATGGAAATGGCCGGTGCCGTCATTCATCAGGATGGCGATGGTTCGCGGAAGAAGGTCCATCATGACAATATCCGGGAAGCCGTCGCCGTTCAGATCGGCAACCTGAATACTTGGTCCTGCGGGAGCGGGCAGACGCTCTGTGAAGGCCGCCGGCAACTCTTTAAAGTCTCCGGTACCGGTCCCCAGATAAATTTTCATTCCATCCCCGAAAAGACCCATTGCGAGATCCGGTATGCCATCACCATTGAAATCCGCCGCAACAATGTTTTCAGGTGGACCGCTGGTTGGAATGGAGACGCGCTGCCCGGGACCCAGCCCTCCCTTTCCATCGCCTGGATACAAGTAAGTGCCTTGATTGGTGACAGTAACTATATCGGGGCGGCCATCCAGATTGAAATCCGCCACGGTAAAAATGGAGTAAACGCCGCCGCTATTCGGATTGTAAGGATAAACGATCGCGGCCGGGGAGAAATTTCCCGTGCCGTCGTTCAAGCGCACTGCAAACCCCTGAGCTGCTGTGATCAAATCCGGGTGGCCGTCTCCGTTCAAATCGGCCAGCACTGTTCCGAAGATGCCATTCACCTGGACACTGGACCGAATGACAAGATCGAAGGGAGGGGCAGGTGCTGTGGAAACGGTCGCCGGCTGCGAATGAGCGCCCAGCGTTAAAGACAGCAGGAGGGCCACTCGGCGCATGGCGGGCTACCGTTTGGCTTGTTTGATGTGGATGTTGCGGTAGCGCAAACCGCCGGTGTGATCGCCCTGCAGGTAGAACGGGCCGGGTTCGGCTTCGTGGCTATCGAGAGCGCCGCCGGTGATGCCGGCCAGTTCGACATGATCGTGAATTGTCTTGCCGTTCCGCACTACGGTGACGGTGCGGCCCACCAACGTGATATCCATGGTCTGCCATTCGCCATTGCCCATGGGCATTTCGATACTGGGCGCGGTGTAGCCGTAGATCGCTCCCATTTCATGCGAGGGCATGGTGCCGCCTTCGGTACCCACCTGCACTTCATAACGGCCGCGAAGATAGATGCCGCTGTTGCAGTGCTCCGGGCACATGAATTCAATGTGCAACTGAAAATCCTGATACTTGCCAGTTGTCTTGATGTTGGAGCCTTTGGTCTCATTCACCAGTTCGCCATTCTTCGCAACCCAGTGGCTGTTTGCGGGGTTGTTGACTGGCTCCCACCCGGTGAGGTCTTTTCCGTTGAAAAGAATTTCTTCCTTTCCCCAAGCCTTGGGTGCGCTGCGCTTTAGTTCCGGTGACCGCACGCCGCTCAGTTCACCGGTATCGGTTTCGCCACGCTTTAAGTTGCCGCCCAGCTTGTCGCCTTCTACGGTAAGATTCCACGCGGTGGCTGGCTGTTTATCGGTAGCCGCCGCAAGCGTGACATTCAGGTGGGAGCCTTCCATTGCGGCAGCCACGGCAGGATGGACTGCACCTCCGCGCGGCTGGTAGCGGACCTTTAAATTTGCGGCATCGCCTGTCACTTCCATCCAGCCAGGGTAAGTGTCCTGGGCTGTTTTAATCTCCAGATCCCAGCGTCCGGCAAAGGGATTCTTATCGGCCGCGAACAAACTTGCGCACAGCGCCGTTGCAAAAAACAGGTGTTTCATCACAACAACAGTCTATTCGATTGGGCTGCTGCAGGAAGTAGTCTGGCAGAATAGTAAGTAAATGGTCCAGACACATGGTTATGCAGTGCAATCCGCCTCAACGGCCCCCGCTCCTTTCGATTACGAACATCGCGAGCCGGGCCCCAAGGATGTTCATATCGAGATTGAATTCTGCGGCGTCTGCCATTCCGATATACACCAAGCGCGGAACGAGTGGGCAAATGCGATTTACCCCATGGTTCCGGGCCACGAAATTGTGGGAACGGTGAAGCGGGTGGGCAGCGCGGTAACCCGTTTTAAGGCAGGAGACCGGGCGGCTATTGGCTGTATGGTGGATTCCTGCCGCGTTTGCGCCAGTTGCAAGGCTGGAGAAGAGCAATATTGCGATAACAGCGCGACAGTCTTTACCTATAACTCGAAAGACAAGGAGGGGAACCTTACTTTCGGGGGCTACAGCGATAACATTGTCGCGGACGAAGCCTTTGTGCTGAAAGTGCCGGCTAATCTGGATCCAGCCGCGACAGCGCCGCTGCTTTGCGCCGGGATTACTACTTATTCACCGCTGAAGCATTGGAAGGCTGGGCCGGGTAAGAAAATCGGTGTGATCGGCTTAGGCGGCCTGGGGCACATGGCGTTGAAATTTTCTCATGCGTTCGGTGCCACTACGGTTCAGTTCACCACTTCGCCTTCGAAGGTGGAGGACGCGAAAAAACTTGGTGCTGATGAAGTGATTCTTACGAAAGCGCCGGATTGGCACCTGCCGCACCTGCGCAGTTTCGATTTCATTTTGGACTGCGTGTCCGCCGAACATGACGTCACCCCGTACCTGGCATTGCTTAAGCGCGAAGGAACTCTATGCACGGTAGGGCTTCCGTCAGCGCCCATCGGCATTGAGGCGTTCTCTGTCGCCATGGGCCGCAAGAACTTCACGGGTTCCTCAATCGGAGGGATCGAAGAGACCCAGGAAATGTTGGATTTCTGTGGAGAGCATAACATTGTCTCCGACATTGAGATGACCACCTTCGATAAGTTGGAAGAAGCGTGGGACCGTGTAGTGAAGGCCGATGTCAAATACCGCTTCGTGTTGGACGTGAAGAAGCTGAAAAACCAGATTTAAGAACAACTGCCATGCTGACCCGGCGCGTGGCGCTCGCTATAATTCCTTTATTCCCAGCCATGGCACAGCCCGCTCACGCAACAGGCACGTTCGAATTGAAAACAACGCCTAAGGACTCTGAAAAGGGCGCCGGCGATACTCCCACGGGCCGCATGGCAATTGAGAAGATTTTCGCGGGCGACCTGGAAGGTATCAGCAAGATGGAGATGTTGACCGCGGTTACCCCTACAAATGGTT
>JAYTGM010000312.1:0-4941 GCA_043733425.1 Terriglobia bacterium | reverse complement strand
AAATTACCGGCGTGTTTGCGCTGGCTGTGCTTTCGCGCAAAGATCCGAACAAAATTGTGGCGGCGCGCTCCGGCCCGCCGGTAGTGATCGGCGTCGGCGATGGCGAATATTTTGTTGCGTCCGATGTGCCGGCGATTCTGAGCCACACGCGCAACATGTACTTCCTGGCCGATGGCGATATGGCTGTGTTGACGCAGGCTGGCGTAACACTGACCGATCTGGAAGGCAAGCCCGTAAAGCGCGAACTACAGCGCATTACCTGGGACCCGATCATGGCTGAAAAGGGCGGCTACAAGCACTTCATGCTCAAAGAAATATTTGAGCAGCCGCGCGCCGTGAAAGACACTACGCTGGGCCGCGTCAGCCAGGAAACCGGGCATATATATCTGGGCGAGATGGAAATCACGCCCGAGGAATTCCGCGGCTTTGAGCAGGTGAAGATTATCGCTTGCGGCACCAGTTGGCATTCGGCGCTGGCCGGTAAATTCATGATAGAAAAGCTGGCGCGGATCCCCGTGGAAGTGGATTACGGAAGTGAGTTCCGCTATCGCGACCCCATTCTGCTTCCGAAGACCTTAACTATTGTCATCTCGCAATCGGGCGAGACGGCCGATACCCTGGCCGCCCAGCGCGAAGCTAAGTTGAAGGGCTCGAAGACACTGGCAATTTGCAATGTAGTCGGTTCCATGATCACGCGCGAGGCAGCGGGTTCCGTATACACCCATGCCGGGCCTGAGATTGGCGTCGCCTCCACGAAAGCGTTCACCTGCCAGTTGACGGCGCTCTTTCTGGTTGCCATGTATTTGGGCCAGGTGCGCGGCACGCTGTCGGAGGCCGAGTCTATCGACTACGTCCAGGAGTTGACTAAACTTCCGGGCAAGCTGGAAGCGGTGCTGGCGCAGGATGCTCTGTTTGAGGAGCTTGCACGCAAGCTGTTTCGCTCGACGGATTTTCTTTTCCTCGGGCGCGGCGTGCACTTTCCTATAGCACTCGAAGGCGCGCTCAAACTGAAAGAAATCTCCTACATCCACGCGGAAGGGTATCCGGCGGGAGAGATGAAACACGGGCCGAATGCCCTGATCGATGAGAAACTGCCGGTGGTAATCTTGGCTGCGCGCGATGTTGCCGATGAAGGTAGCCGCACGCTCTACGAAAAGACCGTTTCAAACATTCAGGAAGTGAAAGCGCGCGAAGGCATTGTGGTCGCGATCGTCTCCGAAGGCGACCAGGAAGCTTCTACCGTGGCTGACTATGTGATCCAGATTCCATCCACGAAAGAACTGCTGTTGCCGATCCTGGAAGTGGTGCCTTTGCAATTGCTCGCCTACCATATCGCGGTCCGGCGCGGCTGCGATGTGGACCAGCCGCGCAACCTGGCAAAAAGCGTGACGGTCGAGTAAGTTGAAGCAGGCGACACGGCAGATCTCGGTGGCAACGCGCGGAAAAGGCCTTTACGAATGCACCGGTCTGGCCGAGCGCTTTGTGCGTGACGCCGGTGTGGGCAGCGGCCTGATGACCGCCTTCATCCGCCATACCAGCGCCTCCCTGGTGATTCAGGAAAATGCCGATCCTGATGTGGTTGCAGACCTGAACGATTTCTTCGGCCGCTTAGTAAAAGAGAGCGATACCTGGTACCGGCATCGCGACGAGGGTCCTGACGATATGACCAGTCATATACGCTCCGCATTGACCCAAACCTCAATCGCGATCCCGGTGAATCAGGGCGCTTTGAGCTTCGGAACCTGGCAGGGATTATTCGTCTTCGAGCACCGGGTTACCCCGCACACCCGGCAGGTGATGCTACACGTGATGGGCGAATGAACATAGGCGAAATAGCGTCGAAGGCCGCGGCTTTCCGGCTTAGATTGGAACAGGTGAAGACCAGCCTGGGGCCGCAGGATTTTGAATGGTACCGTTACAATTCGCTGGCGAATCTGGAGCATATCGATAACCTGCTGACCGGCGAACACCGCGATCTTACGGAAGTGCTGAAAGGGCGGCCCGTGCTGGATATCGGATGCGCCGATGGCGATCTAGCGTTCTTCCTGGAATCGCTTGGCTGCGAAGTGACGGCGATCGATTATCCGGTCACGAATCAGAATCACATGGCTGGCGTGCGCAAGCTAAAGGAAGCGCTGGGGTCGCGGATTGAGATTCTAGCGATGGATGTGGATGCACAATTCAAGCTCCCGGCGAAAGATTACGGGCTGGCCGTGGTGCTGGGCGCCATCTATCATTTGAAGAATCCGCTTTACCTGCTGGAAGCAGTTTCAAAACAGGCGCGCTATACGTTGCTGAGCACTAGAATTGCTCAGCGTATGCCCGGCGTCCCAGGCTCGTTGAAAGATGTATCCGTCGCTTATTTACTGGGCGAGCGGGAGCTGAATCAGGACAACAGCAACTACTGGATCTTTACGGAGGCCAGCTTCCGCCAGATGCTGAAGCGCACCAATTGGGAAGTTCTCGACCTGAAGACCTTCGGCGATACAGCCAATTCAAATCCCGTGGACGCCCAGCATGATGAGCGCGTATTCTGTTTTGCCCGAAGCCGGTACGCGCTCGCGAACGTAGAGCTTCTGCAAGGTTGGCACGATGCCGAAGGCGCGGGCTGGCGATGGACGGAACAGCGGTTTGGGGTTCGCGTGCGCTTGCCGCTGGGTGCTTCGCGCGCGTTGCTGAAAATGAAGCTGTATCTGCCGCCTGACTTGATTGCCAAGTGGGGGTCGCTCACGATTCAGCCCGGCAGCGCTCCCGCCGAAACTTATCGCGAGGATGGTTATCAGGAGCTGATTCTGGATCTTGGTCCGCAGGACCAAAGCTTGCGCGAAGTTCAGTTTTCATTGAGCCACGCAGTCCCGCCCGATGAAACGGATAACCGCGAGCGAGGCATCATCGTGCACTCGCTCGAAGTCGCGTAGGCCAGCCTGGGCTAATTCAGCCGCTTATTGTTGTTTCGCAGGTAAGCGGGCACGTCCAGATCATCCGGATCCAGAAACGCCGGCACGACATCGTCGTCGTCCTCGTCAGATGCTTCCACAACCTGCTCCACAGGTTTTGCAGCCGGCACTTGCGCGGGTTCTTGAATTTGGACGGGCACGAAGAACGGCTCTTCGTAGACGGGCTCAGGCACCTGAAATCCGGTGGCGATGACGGTGACCTTCACGGCGTCGTCCATCGTGTCATTCGCAATCACGCCAAAGTTGATTTGCAGATCATCGCAATTAGCGGCTTCGCGCACAATGTTGCAGGCTTCGTTTACTTCATGAAGGCCCAACGTGCTGGCACCGGTGATGTTGATCAGTATGCGGCGGGCACCGGCAATCTTCGTGTCTTCCAAAAGCGGGCAATTGATCGCCTGGCGGGCCGCTTCAATGACCGCGTTTTCACCCCGCGCGGTGGCGGTCCCCATCATGGCGTGGCCCATGCCCAACATGGTGGCGCGGATGTCTGAAAAATCCAGATTGATCATGCCCGGCGTCAGGATAATATCGCTGATGCCTTGCACGGCTTGGCGCAGAATATCATCGGCCATCTTGAAGGCGGCGGTCATGCTGGTGCCGCGCGGCAGAATGGAAAGCAGACGGTCATTCGGAATGGTGATGAGCGTATCGCAGCTGGAGGCGAGTTCGACAATGCTCTTATCCGCGGCCTTCATGCGCTTCGGGCCTTCGAAGCTGAAAGGCTTGGTGACCACCGCAACCGTGAGCGCATCCAGTTCTTTGGCTAATGACGCGATCACCGGCGCAGCTCCGGCACCGGTACCGCCGCCCAAGCCCGCGGTGACGAAAACCATATCGGCGCCGTGCAACAGTTCCAGAATACGCTCAGTATCTTCAAGCGCGGCCTGCCTGCCTATGAGCGGATCGGAACCCACGCCCAGACCCTTGGTAATCTTTGCGCCAATCTGAATTTTGCTGGGCACGTTCGAGCTTGCCAGGGATTGCAAATCCGTGTTGATGACATGGAACTCCACACCGTCCAGCCCCTCTTCCAGCATGCGTGCAACCGCGTTCGAACCCGCGCCGCCCACGCCGATTACTTTAATGCGGGCGCCTTTGCGCGCCTCGTCCTGCAATTGGAATCGCATTCCATCCACTCCGGTAATTTCAATAGCCGCCATGTTTTTTCTGTCCCGTGTTTCTATCGCAAAATTCGTCCCAGCATGCCCACGCTTTGCCGGTCCATGTTCACTTGTGTATGCAAGCGCGCCGAGTACATGGCGAGGCCGATGGCCGTGCTCCACGATGGCTCATCGAGATCCGCCGGCCAATCCTGCAGCCCGATTCCAAGCCCGAGGCGCACCTGGCAGCCCAGTACATGTTCCCCGATATCGCACATGCCGTGAAGGTGAGCGCCGCCGCCGGTCAAGACCAGGCCGCTGGTTAGCGCGCGCTGCATACCCACTCGCGCCAGCTCTTTTTTTACCATGGTGAAAAGTTCCTGAGCGCGCGCTTCTATGATTTCATTCAGGCGCTTGCGCGATGCTTCGCGCGGCTCGCGGCCTTCCGGCACGGGAATTTCGATATAGCTGTTGTCCGATGTCCAACCGGCCACGGCACTGCCGTATTCTTCTTTCACCAATTCGGCATGTTCCGCGCTGACGCGTAAGACATGCGCGATATCGCGCGTGAAATGATCGCCGCAAATGGGAACGGTAGCGGCAAGCTGCAGGGCGTCGTCATAATACACGACCAGTTCAGAGGAGTGCGAACCGATATCGAGGCATGCGATCCCTTCATGCCGGTCTTCCGGCAGCACGGATGCGTAGAACGATGCGATGGCGTCGAACACTGTTTCATCGACGGTCAGGTGCGCCTGATTCACGGCCCCGACTAGCGCGCTGTGTTCCGCCAGCGAGGCCATGATCATGTAGACGTTCGCTTCGAGTGCGTAGGCCAGCATGGTGCGCGGATCGCGGTATCCGGGCATATCGTCCACAAT
>JAYTGM010000311.1:0-4944 GCA_043733425.1 Terriglobia bacterium | reverse complement strand
AAGGCGACGCCCTGGTTACACAAACTCCAGGGTTGCTGCTGGGCATCAAGACCGCCGATTGCCTTCCGGTGTTATTGGTGGATATGAATCGGCGGTTGGTTTCCGCCGTGCACGCGGGGTGGCGGGGAACCGCTCAAAACATTGTGCAGGAAGCTCTGCAAGAAATGGCTTTAGTTTCCGGAACGAACCCAATTGACGTTTTAGTGGCCATGGGTCCGGCGATCCAGAAGTGCTGTTTCGAAGTGGGCCCGGAAGTGGCCCGGGTGTTTTCTGAATTCGATCCAGTACTAGCACACTCTACAGGGAAGCAGAATCTAGACCTGCAAGCGATCAATGCGTGGCAACTTGAGCGGATGGGCGTACCCGCCACGCAGATATTGCGAAACGAACTATGCACCGTTTGCCAAATGAAGCGATTCTGGAGTTTTAGACGGGAGCAGGAGAAAGCGGGAAGGATGTGGTCAGTTGTTGGAATTACTCCCGATTGAGAGCGAGGGAACAAGCCCCCCCGCTCAAATTGGGTGCGGACTAAAACTTAGGCGGCGTGAGCGAATTCGATGGTTTCGTTGGCATCGAACTCGTTACGATCAGCAGCTTCCTGGCACGTAATGCAATATGAAGTTTGCGGTACAGCATTCAGGCGTTTCATGCTGATGTCTTCTTCACAATGAAGGCAAGTGCCGTAGGAACCATCGGCGATGCGGGAAAGCGCACTACGGACTTGGCGCAGCATTGTGGATTCACGGTCAAGCGTGCGGATAGCAAGCTCGCGTTCTCCCGCTAACTGCACTTCATCGAGCGCGTCGGGCGTTTTTTCAATCGCGATATCTTCGCGGTTACGCAGCGCGTCGGAAAGCTCTTTGAGCTTAGTCTCCAGCACTGTCTTATATTTTTCCAATTCAATCTTGGTCATGGTCGTGTATTCCTCGATTCAACTATTAACTAGTAAAGCTTTATAAAAACGTGTCGAACATTCTGACGAAGTTTGCGCTGAAAGGTTTCACGCGTTTCGTCATGGCACTCACCGGAAGCAATCCCGGTGCCAAACACGCAAGCGTTTCACACTCACGTTACTAAAAAGGCTCTTATCAAAACACAACAGTGTAATGCAAGTTCCAAACCTCTTTTTTTATTTCTTCAGAAGAAGAGATTCAGTTCCCAAGCTTTCGATTCAGCGAATCTCAAATACACCAAAAGCAAGCCCTAAGGGCGAGCCTTGATTCCGGTTGAGCGTTCGATTCACCGCGAGCGTAACCTCTAGTGATTCGCGTCCCACCAAATCACGCGGCAAACTAAACGTACGAGAAAATGACGTCTCCGGTTTAATAATTTTCGATTCGGAAATCATTTTTCCGTCCACCGATACAGAAAGAGTTAGTGGGCCGGATTCAGTTTGCTCGGGCGGGCAATAACCAGCCAACGTGAGCATACTCCCAACGGTTAGCGGGCCGCCTATTCGGAAAGACGCCCGTGACGGCATCCACCGGAATGTTCCCACCGGAGAATACCATGTCGAACCGAGCAAGTATGCCATCAAAGGTGACCCCGCGTCAAGTCTTCTAGGTAAATTTTTTGATTCTTCCCATCCAAACCTCTCTCCCGCAGTGCGTTCGTACAAGGAAGTGACGTTGCGGATGTGCTCTCCTTGCGCGGAATAGACGATTAAATTTTCTTTTTGCAGCGCGTGAATGGTGGGTCCAGCAGGAAGGATATACCTATAACGGTCAGGATTTGCGGCGTCCAGGCGGTCCACCTGGCTAGTCAGTTCGGGTGCCAGATAAACATCAGGAATGTCTAGAGTGCGGAACACCGAGTGGGCGATAGCATCCCGGTAAAGATCGTCTGAAACACCGGTAAGCAGGATGGTCTTTCCCGGATGAAGTTCACGCGCGTGCCTAACACCCCAGACAAGGTTGCGCACCGCGCGCGTGTGACCCAGGTACCAATGGGTCCCCTGCCGGTCCAGGGGGACGTGAAGGAACAGATAGAACGCCACTGCCACAAAGGCCGCAAAACGAACCGGCAGAAAAGGAGTGCCTGCCGCCAAGCCGAGTATCGCTCCCAGACCCAGAACGGGAATAGCCAGATAGTAATCGCTGATGTGGTCCCGCAGAGGCAGAGTAGGAGACAGTGTGATGAGAAACCACAACAGGAAAAACAGCGGCAGACGATTCTTGCGCGTTGCCTGATAAATAACGAACCCAATCAGCAATGCGCTAAACAGCAGAATGGGGAAAGGCCTCACGTGGGCGTTTTCGGGAGCGACGGCCCACCGCCAATAAGTCCAGAGAGTGGTGGGAATGGCGCCATCGAAGTGAAGTGCATAGATTCCAGAGGCCTGGCGCTGCGCGGCCCACGTGTGAAGCGCATAGTAAGCAGCAGAAACAGCAAACAGCGGCAGGGTGCGCAGAACGCGGCGGCGTGAGAACTGGCACGTGATGACGTATGCCAGAACAATCGCCGGGTAAACGATATTTAATTCGAGCGAGCCGAAGCCAAGCACGAATACGGCGAACTGCAGCCAGTAACGGTCATGCAGATACAACAGAAATGCCAGCAGTAGGAAAAAGGCGCACTGAATCTGGTTGTAATCCGACACCCAGCAGAGAGGCGTCAGTAGCGCAAAATTAGCCGTCCAAAAAATGGGCGAGGAAACAGCTACCAAGCGCGAGCCCGTCAACCGACGCATGATTAGCGCGAGCAGAACCAGGTTAGCCGTCTGGTTGACGAATACGGCTATGTGGTAAGGCAGCGCGTTGGATTGGAAGAGGCTGTAAAAGAGCAGAAAAAATCCGCGTTCGCTCCAGGGGCGTATGGTGCCCTGCGCCATGGGCGTGAACATGGCCGCGAGAAATGTGCGGAAGCTATCCACATGGTTATGCAGCCCCAGCCAGGCGAAATCATCCTGCTCAAACCAGTTTCTTAAGCCCGCCCAATAAACCACGAAGAGGAAAACTACGGGAAGAACAAACACCAGCGCGGATTGCACCGTCTGCCGGCGTAACCCAAGTTTGAATTTACTTATGTTCAAAGCCGACCGCAGTCGCGATCACGCCAAGTTCGCGCCCTTCCACTAACCCTGCCGCCAGGAATTTGCTTAATGCAAAATCCACTTTCGCCGTATCGGAAGAGAGGGCAGAGGCGGGAACTTCGCGGACATATTCGTAATCGCCTGGTTTGGTGTAAGTCTCAGACGCAAGTGCCGCGCCCCCCACCGCGGCGCTCAAGGTGGTGGATTTTACCTGATCGAGCACGGCCGGCGGAATGGTGAGCTTTAGCTTCAGCACCGCGCCCACCTGGCCTGCATCACGGGGCGGGCGGAGAATGACGGTGAAGTGTCCCGCTGTCCATCGCCAGCCGCCTGTTTCCAGCGAGTAAAACCCAAGCAAGAGCTGCGTGGGCGCCCGCGGATCCGCCATGGTAAGCATGGTAGCCATTTTTGGCGCTTCCTCTTCCGTCAGCACGCGTATTTTATCTTTGTTGGTGCAGCCGGAAGCGAGCGCCAGAATAATCAACAGCGAGGCTTTACGCATGAAGCACGGCCCCGCCGTTTTCGGTTTCCACCTTTTCTATTTCCACCAAACAACTATAGAACGTCGGGCCGCCACCTATATCGGTCAGACGTTCGGAAACTAACGCATTAATATTCCGGCCGTTCGATGAAGCGCTGGCCCAGCGGACGGAAGGAGTGGCCACCACCCCCGGCCGAACCTCAAGCGAAACGCTAGCCTGCAAAAATGCTTCGCCGCGCAAATTAAAAATCCGCAGCCGGTCACCGGGCGCGATCTGGCGCTTGGCGGCATCGTCAGGGTGTACGGTTAACCGCGCAGTTTCCGTATTCAGCGCAGGCGTGCCGCCGAAGGTGGAATTCATCGCATTATGGCTCTTGGGTGAAATTAACTCCAGGGGAAAACGCGCCCGCAGCTGCTGGTCACCGCTTCGCGATTCGATTGGCGGCACGTAATGCAGACCCGGCGCGCCCAGATCGCACTTTCCATCGCGCGTGGCAAAGCCATTTGCGAACGGAAGAAACGGTTCGCCTTCCGCTGAAACATTCAATCGGATAGAACGCTCGCTTTCCAGCCGTTCCAGTGTTATATCTTTTAAAAACGGGTGGTCGGAGGAGAGCGCGGTCCGGATCAGATGGTCATCGCTTTCCTGAAAGCAGGGCTCCGCGAAGCCGCAATACGTTGCCAAACGGCGGAATACTTCGGAATTCGGCAAACACTCCCCGGGGGCGGGCAGCGCGGGCCGGGCGAACTGCAAATAGTAATGGCCGTACGCCATGTACAGGTCCGTCTGTTCCAGGAAAGTTGTGGCGGGCAGAAGGATATCGGCAAAGCGCGCGGTATCGGTGACAAATTGTTCCAGCACGACGGTAAACAGATCGTCGCGGCGAAAACCAGCCATCACGGCGTTCTGATTGGGCGCCACGGAAGCCGGGTTTGAATTATAGACAACGATGGCTTTGACGGGGGGGCTTGATTCGCTGGTAAGCGTTTTGCCAAGCTCCGACATGTTGAGAAGACGGGCCTCGCGGCCTAGAGGTGACGCCTGCTGCAGTTCGGGAAGATTGAGCGAATCGACATTCAGGTGAAACGCGCCCGACGTGGAAAGCTGCAAGCCACCGCCAACCTGCTGCCAGGAGCCTGTCAGGGCAGGCAATCGGGAAATAAGGCGGACCGCCAAGCCGCCGCGCTCGCTGCGTTGGACGCCGTAATTTACGCGGATGACAGCGGGTTTAGTTGTGGCGTATTCACGGGCGAGTTTAACGATTTCAGCAGCAGGAATGCCTGTCAACGCCTCAACGCGGTCCGGCGGGTACTGTGCGGCCAGCACGCGCAGTTCGGCAATTCCTTTCGTGTGAGCCGCAACGTAGGCGAGGTCTTCCAGCTTCTCTGACAGAATCACGTGCATCAGGCCCAGTGCCAGCGCGGCGTCCGA
>JAYTGM010000310.1:0-4999 GCA_043733425.1 Terriglobia bacterium | reverse complement strand
TGACGAGCATTTTTATTCTTTTCTTCTTTCTACGAGATCAGGAAACCATTCTCCAGTCCGTGAGCAGGTTGCTGCCGCTGAAACCGATTGAAATCGACCAGATTTTTAAGAGCATCAGCTTGGCTATTTATGCCGCCGTCTACGGTCGGCTGTTCATTGGTTTCCTGCAGGGATTTTTAGGCGGCTTGGTCTTTTGGTTCGTCGGATTACCCGCTCCGGTGTTTTGGGGCAGTCTGATGGCAGTGCTATCTATCTTGCCGGTGGTGGGCGCATTCATTGTTTGGGCACCTGCCGCTGTCTTCCTGCTGATGACAGGTGCCTGGGGGCAAGCAATTGGTGTGGTGCTGTGGGGCGTTCTCGTGATTCATCCGGTTGACAACATTCTTTATCCCATCCTGGTAGGAGAGCGACTCGGACTTCACGCATTGGTCCTGTTTGTCGCGTTCCTGGGCGGTTTGATTATCTTTGGACCGCCCGGCTTGATTCTCGGACCTGCCATCATTGCTGGCGCACTGGGTCTAATTGCGGTTTGGCAGAGTGATTTGACTCATTTAGATTCCGAGGGAGCTTCGGGACAGTGACGCCGCTCGCCAAATTGAACGTTTCCCCCCAGAGTGTGCCTCCGGCTGAGAAATCGAAATCCCATTCGACAACCATAAAGAACCCATTCTTCACGCTTACGACTTTCATTGCCGTGTTTGCCGCCGTGGGAATTGTTACTTATCTGGTGACCTACTACCTCTTGCATTATCCGTTCAGCCAGTGCCGCTGGGTTCTGATCGCGGTATTGGCTATTGGAGGCGGTCCCCTGGTTTTGGCTCTAGCCCGCAAAGCCTTTGCTGGAAAGTTTGGATCGGACTTGCTGGCTGGAATGTCCATCGTTACGTCGGCTGTTTTGGGTGAATATCTTGCCGGTTCTATTGTGGTGTTGATGTTGTCAGGAGGAACAGCGCTCGAAGAATATGCCACCCGAAGAGCCTCTTCCGTTCTGGCTGCGCTTGCCAAGCGAATGCCCCGAGTGGCTCACCGCAAACAAGGTGAGCAGGTGGTGGACGTGGATGTTACTGCTATTCAAATAGGCGAGCATTTAGTTGTTTTTCCGCATGAGATTTGCCCGGCTGATGGTTTGGTTGTAGAAGGGCGCGGATCTATGGATGAAGCGTACTTGACAGGCGAACCATTCCTCATCGAGAAGGTGCCTGGCACCAACGTGTTATCCGGCGCGATGAATGGTGAAACAGTTCTGACTATTTCGGTCTCGAACCTTCCTTCCGATTCGCGTTACGCCAAGATCATGCGCGTTATGCAGGAGGCAGAGGCGAACCGGCCCCAGATGCGGCGGATTGCAGACCGTCTGGGTGCCTGGTACACAGTGGTCGCATTGGTAGTGGCCGGAATCGGGTGGTATCTCGGTGGTAATGCTACCCGGTTTCTCGCAGTGTTGGTAATTGCAACACCCTGTCCCTTGCTGCTGGCGATACCGATTGCCATCATTGGAGCCATCTCAGTCGCGGCCAGTCGCGGAATCATTATCAAAGACCCGTCAATGCTGGAGCGTATCGATACATGCCGCACACTCATCTTTGACAAGACGGGGACTCTGACTTATGGGCGGCCAGCGCTCACAGAAATTGTTTGCGCGCCGGGGCAAAATCGAACGCGTGTTCTCCAGATGGCGGCTAGCTTAGAGCAATATTCAAAGCATCCGCTGGCTATGACAATCAATCAGGCCGCTCAGGCGGAAGGCATTACGCTGGCGCCAGTTTCGGAAATAGGAGAGAAGCCAGGGGAGGGTCTAAGTGGATTGATTGAATCACATACGGTGAAGATCACTGGACGGAAGAAGCTTGCCGCTATGAACTCCGCACTTATGTCGAAACTTCCGCCGACGTTGCCAGGTATGGAATGCATCCTGTTGGTGGATGGAGACTATGCGGCTACGATGCGATTCCAGGACGCGCCACGCAAGGAGAGCCGGTCGTTCATCACTCATCTCGGCCCACGGCATCATGTGAACCGGGTGGTCTTGTTGTCAGGTGATCGCGAAGCCGAAGTTCGTTATCTGGCGAAACAGGTCGGTATTACCGAAATTCTTGCCAGTCAGAGTCCAGAAGATAAGGTGGCGGTAGTAAAAGCGGAGGCAAAGCTTGCCAAGACAATGTTCGTGGGTGATGGCATAAACGATGCCCCCGCTATGCAGGCCGCCACCGTTGGCGTGGCGTTTGGTCAAAACAGTGACATCACGGCAGAGGCGGCCGATGCGGTCATCCTTGAGCCTTCGTTGCGCAAAGTAGACGAGTTGATCCATATTGGCAGGCGGATGAGAAGAATTGCGATGCAAAGTGCTGTCGGAGGAATGGGTGTCAGCATGGTGGGCATGGTTCTCGCCGCGGGCGGTTATTTGCCACCCGTTGCGGGGGCGATTGCTCAGGAAATTATCGATGTCGCTGCCGTTTTAAACGCGCTTCGAGTTGTGTTTCCCGCCACCGAGTTGAGCGATGACAGCTAAGCCGCGCACCTAACTCGTGTAGGCCGACACAGGTAAATTGATATTCGATTTTGTGAACGCTTATGGTCACTTGACCTTCGAACTCGCAAACGTGCCTTGCTCGATCTCAATTCCTGCAGCGCCAAAGAACAGCGTTGCCAAAAGAAAAGAAATCCAGAAGATGAAGTGGCTTTTCACTTCCAGGTTGTCCCTTCCGGAAGGCTGAGAACTGGGCACGGCGACTCTCTTACAAGCGCTCCAACATGAGTACGAAGCCGGCCGAAATGGTGATGAAGCTTACCCCGTCCAATCACAAGCAAGTCGGCGCTTAGCTCGATCGCCGCTTTTCGGACAATAATTGCGACATCGCCTGTGTGGACATGCAGCTCACACTTCGCACCGCACTGCTCTTGCATCTCCTCCAAACGCTGCCGAGCGTCGTTTAAAAAGGCATCCACCAGTTCGGGTTCGATCGGAAACTCTGGCGTTGGCTGGAGAGACTCGACCGCATGAACAAGGTGTAGTGCTGCGCCGTAGTCTTTCGCTAATCGGTAAGCTGTCTCGATAATATGCAGGTCCTCGGGCCCGAGATCCACTGCGCAAACAATTGAGTGGAGGTCACCTGTCGTCGAGGGTAGAGCCTCGGAGTGAGCGGTAGTTAAAACGGCATGGTTCGAATCGTGAAGAACCTGAAGAGTCACGCTTCCCATTAGCAACTCTCGGAAGATGCCCCGGCCGTGGGTAGGCATCGTTATAAGATCTATCCTGTTTTGAACAGCATAGTCGACTATGGATCGAGAGGGCTGTCCCATCACAACGGTGCGCTCCACAGCGACATCTTTGAAAGCATCCTGCCCGAAGTTCGCCAACTGGCTTTTAACAGACTCCTCTAATTCTCTTAAGTCCTCCATAATCAACCCGCCAGTTGAGTACATGGCCGGCATCGGTTCCACGACGTGAAGTAGTAGAACGTGGCTCTGGTATCTGCGGGCAAGAGCGGCGACGTAGGGGGCTGCGTAAATGCAGCGCTCCGAGAAATCGATCGGAAATAGAATGCGTGTGAAACCTGACATATAAATCCTTTGCATACTGGAAGCATTTAGACGCCCTTTAACACCGCCAAACTTCTGTATCCCGCGTGTGCCGAAAACGCGTGCGCGATTTGCGCATCGCCTAACTAAAGGGTCTGGCGGATTGCGAACAAAAAAGACGTTTCATTAGGATTTCGCCCTGGGCAACAGATTGCTCGGTACCCTGCCATGGCTCAACCAATGACAGTGATTGATGGCAACCAAACCGGCAAAGATTTGATGAGCGCCAACGTCCTGCGGGGCGAGGGCAAGTTCGGTCTGGAATCAAGGCCCATCCCTCACGCCGGTGTCAGCGACGCAATTGTACGCGTACGCCTGACCACGATCTGTGGAACGGACGTTCACATTGTGAAAGGTGAGTATCGGATCGCGCCAGGCTTGACCATAGGACATGAGGCTGTTGGAACTATACATGAACTTGGTGCTGGGGTGGAGGGCTACCAAGTGGGTCAGCGTGTTTTATTTGGAGCGATCACTCCGTGTGGCCAATGTGAGCCTTGTCTGGGTGGGCATTCTTCGCAGTGCGGTGGCGCTATGGGCGGATGGCGCCTGGGTAACACACTCGACGGAACACAGGCCGAGTTCGTTAAAGTTCCCCATGCGCAAGCCAATCTCGCGCTGATACCGGATAATCTTACGGATGAGCAGGTATTATTGCTTGCGGACATTGCTTCAACCGGCTTCTCAGCGGCTGAAAGCGGGGGCGTAAAATTGGGCGACAATGTTGCAGTTTTTGCTCAAGGTCCGATTGGGCTTTGCGCAACTCTCGGGGCGCAATTGATGGGTGCCGCCGAAATCTTCGCCGTTGATAAAAATCCGTTTCGTCTGGACATGGCTTCCCGTTTTGGGGCGACACACGTGATTCGGGCGGACCACGATCCGGTTGGCGAAATCCTGGCCCTAACGAATGGACGCGGTGTCGATGTTGCGGTTGAGGCTCTCGGCACTCCTGAAACCTTTGAGAACGCGCTCGCGGTCCTAAAACCGGGCGGAACACTTTCCAGTGTGGGAGTTTATTCAACTCATCTTCGTGTTCCGCTAGAAAGTTTTGGCGCCGGGTTATCTGACAAAAAAATTGTGAGCACTTTGTGTCCAGGCGGAAAGGAAAGAATGTCGCGCCTGATGCGCCTTGTGGAATCCCGCCGCATCGACCTTAGGCCGTTACTCACTCACCGATTCCGCCTGGAAAACATCAAAGAAGCGTATGCTTTGTTTTCTGCACAAGCCGACAATGTTTTGAAAGTCGCAATTGAAGTTGGAAGGGGATGATGCGCTTCGACCACATTCTGTTTCCGGTAGATTTTTCCACGCCAGGGCTCGCTATGAATGCCGAAGTGCAATGGCTGGCGGCCCGCTTCCAGTCACAGGTCACGCTGCTTCACGTTTTCAAGATTCCGACCAGTTGGTATGGCACCGGGGA
>JAYTGM010000309.1:0-5007 GCA_043733425.1 Terriglobia bacterium | reverse complement strand
GAAACCAGGTGCTTTACTCCGGCGGTATGCTCCTGCCAGCCGGCATAAAGTGTTTTCTCCCCGGGTAGACGGTCCAGCTTTTTGGATTCGATTCTGTGAACCAGCGCCTTGGGTTCACCTTGCGCGGGAATCAGGTAATACCACCTGCGGGTCACATGATTTGACGCACCCAAACCGAGTATCCGGTACGCCAGGGGATCGCGCCCGTGGTGATCGAAGAACAGCCATCCGTCCAGTTTTTGCCGTTTCAATTCTTCTTGGATCAGCGGCAGGTTCATAAACGAATTGTAGTGTGCTGCCGCATGGTTCCGGAAGCACGCTAAAGTTTTTGCCTGCTCCTCCGATAAGACTAGTAATGTTCTCCATCATTGGAATCGTAGTAGTGATCGGCGCGGTCATCGGCGGCTACCTTATGGAAAAGGGAAACCTGATGGTGCTGGTGCAGCCCGCGGAATTGGTCATTATTGGCGGCGCTGCTCTGGGCACGCTTTTGATTGCCAATCCTTTGCCCGTCGTCATTCAAATTTTTAAAGGGATTCTTGGCATTCTGGGCGGCAGCAAGTTCACGAAACCTTACTACCTGGAGACTCTGCGGATGCTTCTAGATTTGTTCAACTTTGCCCGGAAAGCCGGTATGGCCAAATTGGAAGCCGATGTGGAAGATCCGCACAAGAGCGAGGTATTCAAGAAATATCCCAAATTTATGAAAGATCATCATGCGCTCGATTTCGTATGCGACACCATTCGCATGTCGCTTTCCGGTACGATTACGCCGTTCGAACTCGATCAGATGATGGAACTTGACATTGAAGTTCATCACCACCAGGCGCTCATCCCGATATCGGCCCTTACAACGGTGGCCGATGCGCTACCAGGGTTAGGGATTGTCGCGGCGGTACTGGGCGTGGTGATTACCATGGGTGCCTTAGGCGGGCCGCCCGAAGAAATCGGTCATAAAGTGGCGGCGGCGTTGGTCGGTACTTTTTTGGGAATCCTGCTCTGTTACGGATTTTTTGCGCCTTTGGCAGGCATGATGACCAAAATGGTGGATGCCGAGGGCCAGTACTACAATGCGCTTCGCACCGCGCTGCTTGCGTTCTCAAAGGGTTCCGCGCCGGTGCTGGCGGTTGAATTTGCCCGGCGTTCCATACCGGCTGAATATCGGCCAAGCTTTAAGGACTTCGAAAAATCCCATAAGGGCGGCGGTGCTGCGGCTCAGGCGGCTTAGATGGCGGACAACTCTGGGAAAGGAACCGAAATAGCGCTCGCCCCCATCATCGTCATCAAGAAGAAAAAGGGGCATGGCGGCCACCATGGCGGTGCCTGGAAAGTGGCTTATGCCGATTTTGTAACGGCCATGATGGCTCTCTTCATCGTGCTTTGGCTGCTGAACACCAGCGACGATACCAAGAAGGCGATAGGCGGATACTTTCAAGACCCCGCAGGTGTTGGAAAACAGATCGGGAGTTCCCTTGCAGGATCGGGTGAAGCCTTATCCATCGCTAAAGACGATATGAGTAAGCTGAAAGACAAGATCTCTAATGCGATAAAGCGCGCGCCGGAACTGAAGAAACTTGAGCACCAGGTTCAGATGATTATTACGGGAGAGGGACTTCGCATTGAGTTGCTCGAATCGGAGAAGGGGTCGTTCTTTGAAAGCGGGCGTCCGCAGCCCACACTTATCGGTTCCGATATGATTGAACTTTTGGCCGCCGAACTTGGCAAGTTGCCGAATCATCTGATGATTGAAGGCCACACGGATTCAAAACCATTCTCGTCGGGTGGTGATTACGGCAACTGGGAACTTTCGAGCGATAGAGCGAATGCCGCCCGCCGCGTGATGTTGAAACACGGTATTCGGCCCGATCAGGTTGTGCAGGTGCGTGGATTCGCCGATCAGAACTTGCGAAACCGCAAGGTTCCCGAAGACGCGGCGAATCGCCGGGTTTCTGTCATTGTGCAATATCAGTCCGCTGCCGAAGCGCCCAGCGATGCAAAGGGCGAACACGGGAAAGCTCCGAAGCACGGCGTACCTTCAGAACACGCTAAAGCTGAACATAAGGGTTGATAACGTCAGAGCAGGTTTGTGGGCGCACTCTATAATAAGAAGTTACCCGTTCCTACATGAACCCCGTACAAGTGGATCTCAAGCAGACCCTCAACCTGCCGCGCACAGCTTTCCCGATGAAGGCTAATTTACCAACAACAGAACCCAAAATTCTGGCCCGCTGGGAAGCCGAAAATCTGTACGGCCAGATTCGTGCAACCCGCGCTGGGCGGCCGATTTACCTGCTGCATGACGGCCCGCCATACGCTAACGGCAAGATCCATCTGGGTACCGCTTTCAACAAGATACTGAAAGACTTTATTCTGAAATCGAAAACCGCGGCAGGGTTCGACGCTCCTTACGTTCCTGGATGGGATTGCCACGGTTTGCCGATTGAATTCAAGGTGGATCAGGAACTGGGTTCCAAGAAAGCGCAAATGTCGGTTTCAGAAATCCGCCGGGAGTGCCGGAAGTATGCGGAAAAATTTGTCAATTTGCAACGCGAAGACTTCAAGCGGCTAGGGGTTTTGGGCCGTTGGGACAAGCCGTATCGAACAATGGATGCGTCTTATCAAGCCGTAATTGCCGGAGCATTCGTTGACTTTCTGGAGAAAGGTTATGTTTACAAGGGTCTGAAACCGGTTAACTGGTGCATTTATGACCGAACCGCGCTGGCAGAGGCTGAGGTGGAATATGCGGACCACTCCAGCCCATCCATTTGGGTCAAATTTGCGCTTACCTCGAATCCAGCCCACATTGCTCCCGAACTGGAAGGGAAACGCGTCTTCGGCCTCATCTGGACCACGACGCCGTGGACTATTCCGGCTAATATGGCGATCGCGTTTCACCCGAAGTTTGAGTACGTCGCAGTGGAAGCAGGTGAGGACGTCTACATCGTTGCTCACGACCTTCTGCGCGTCACCGCTGAAAAGTGCGGCTGGACAGGGTCTTATCGCATCCTGGCTCATTTTGCGGGCGAACGGTTGGAACACACCGTGTTTCGTCATCCATTTTTAGAACGGGATTCGCTGGGTATCCTGGGCGATCACGTCACCTTAGAGCAGGGCACCGGAGCAGTGCACACCGCGCCTGGACATGGCAACGAGGATTACGTCATCGGGCGCAAATATGGGATCGCAACCTATTGTCCTGTTGACGCAGCAGGCCGTTACTTTCACGCGGAAGGCGCTTCGGGTGAACTGCCAGCGGAATTGATCGGCAAAACGATTTGGGAAGGCAATCCGCTTGTAATTGAGATGCTGACGAAGGCGGGAGCGCTGGCGGGGCTGGAGAAAGTACAGCACTCTTATCCTCATTGCTGGCGCTGTCACAGGCCCACTATTTTCCGAGCCACCGAACAGTGGTTCATCGGGATGGAGTTAAATGACCTGCGTGGCCGCGCGCTCTCAGCGATAAAAGACGTTACTTGGATGCCGGAATGGGGTCAGCAACGGATTTCGAATATGATCGCGGCCCGGCCCGACTGGTGTATCTCACGCCAGCGGGTCTGGGGTGTTCCGATCGTTGTTTTCTATTGTGAATCGTGCCGGGAACCGCTGACCGACCCCAAGATTCTTCGCGCCGTGGTGGACCTGTTTCGAGAGCACACCGCTGATATTTGGTATGAACGTACGGCGGCGGAGCTGATCCCGAATGGAACCACTTGCTCCAAATGCGGACATGGCGAGTTCACGAAGGAAAAAGATATTCTTGATGTCTGGTTCGATTCCGGATCCAGCCATTTAGCAGTTCTGAATGAGCAGAACGGCCTTCACTGGCCAGCGGATTTATACCTGGAAGGCGGAGATCAGTACCGTGGCTGGTTCCACTCATCGTTGCTGGTGGGAGTAGGGCTTCGCGGCAGCGCCCCCTACAAAAGTTGCGCCACCAACGGGTGGGCGCTTGATGGGGACGGCAAAGCGATGCACAAATCGCTTGGCAACGCGATAGAACCGGAAGAAATCATCAAGCAATACGGTGCCGATATCCTAAGGCTCTGGGCCGCGTCGGTTGAATTTAACGAAGATGTCCGCATGTCTCCGGTCATCCTTACCCGCTTGACCGAGGCCTATCGCAAATTACGCAATACGTTTCGGTATGCGCTAGGAAATCTGGACGGCTTCGATCCGAAAACGGATCAGGTGGAGGATCTTCAAGACTTAGATAGCTGGATACTCAATCGCCTGAATTCTCTTATCGGGACGTGTCTTGAACACTACAAGAATTTCGAGTTTCACAAGGTTTACCGGGCCATCAGCGAATTCGCCACGGTAGAGCTTTCCAGCATCTATTTCGATATTCTGAAAGACCGCTTATACACAACTGCTCCGAAATCGCATGCCCGGCGGAGTGCCCAAACCGCGCTCTACAGAATCTGCGACGCCCTTGTTCGTCTGCTCAGCCCGATTCTTTCCTACACCACCGAAGAGGTTTGGCCTCAGCTTGGGCATGGCGGCAGTGTTCACACGGCTGAATTTCCAGTGTGGCAAGCGCCGGTAACAAGAGATTTCGCGGAATGGGACAAGCTGCTTTCCCTGCGCGACACGGTTCTTCCCGCTCTTGAATTTGCTCGCCAGGAGAAATTAATCGGAGCACCCCTGGAAGCTCAGGTAGCGTTGGCCGCGCCACCAGAGCTGTTCCCTTTGCTCGAAAGGTATAAGGCCCAACTCCCCAGTCTTTTTATCGTGAGCGGGGTCGCGGTCACTCCAGGCGATAATCTCACAGCCACAATCAGCCGCGCCGCGGGCGAAAAATGCGAGCGCTGCTGGAAATATACTGAAGACGTCGGTACCGACGCCCAGTTCCCGACCGTCTGCGCACACTGCGCGGCCATCCTGCACGAAATCGCCGCATGACCCAGTGCCGCCTTACGGTGTTTCTGATCGCGCTAGGAGTGTTCGGACTGGACCGGTGGTCGAAATGGCTGGTTGAGGCTAACATCGGGCCGTTCGATACCAAGC
>JAYTGM010000308.1:0-5014 GCA_043733425.1 Terriglobia bacterium | reverse complement strand
GATTGGAAAGAGGCACCGAGGAAGCGATCGCTGCGGAAGAAATCTGTTTCGCGGACGGCGTCGGGGTAACCGGCCGAGCCTTTGGTGCGGGGATGCGTCTGCCATACCAAGCCGTGTTCCTGATTGAGCAGGTCCAATTCGTTTTTGGCTGTAGCGGTGTGGAATACCTTTCCATAGGGCGCCATGTTCTCTTCAAAGGGCTGACCCGCAAGCCCTGTCGCCTTCCCTACCCCAGGCTCCTTGACGTGGCTGAAGAATAACGGCTTGGGAAACAAGAACATGTAATGGCCGCCGAAGTTGGCGTCAGGCTCCTCGCCGGGAATGAGGAGCATGTCTTTATCTGAAAAGCGCTGGCAGCCTTCGAAGTAAACTTTCTGTTCGTCAAAACGGAGCTTGCCGGTATCGGCAGCATGAGAATCGCCGTGGAAATCCGCAAGGATGGCGGCGTTGATCCCTAACGAGCGGAAGACGGGAAGCCAGGTGGGCTCCTGATCCATATTGCCCGCGTCGGTTTGCTGTTCGTTGAAGTGGAAGTGGAAGTGGCTGACCATTACTTTGTAGCCGGGCAGCGGTTTATAGACATCGTCATGCGAGAAGGCCATGACGTTCTGTTGCGTGGACTGGCTGTCTTCCGGGCTCAAATAGAAATAGACCGGCATGCGCTGCAGGGTGCCGGGGGGCGCGTTGTAGAGCGCGAAGTTATTGAGGTCGCCTCGGGCTTCGCCGACGCGGCGGTTCCACACTTCATCGGAGACGCCCCAAGCTTTGGCACCGTTTTCGCGATCAGCCTGGCGGGCACCAATGGAGAATGTGTTGCCAACGTCTTTGCGGTAATAAACGTAGCCGAGGTTGGTTTCCACTTCACGCGACCAGAAGAACTTGTGTGAGGGCGGAAGGAAGGCGAGGGAGCCGCCATTCGCTTCAAGGATGCCCAGCCGGTTACGGGCCTTGAGCGCGACAGGCTGCTGGTTCACGGCACCGCCGAAGGCGTAATGCTGCCAGCCGCGGGCGGTATCACGCCAGACAACTTTGGAATCTTCAGCGATGGTGAAACCTTTTAGCCCGGCCACATATTTATAGGCGACTGACGGCTGGCTGGTCTTGGCAATGGCTTCCTGCCGGACCAGGTTGGTGCCGCGATACACCGTATATTGCAGAGACCCGGAGAAGACGCCGGCTTCAAAACCGGGGAAGGTAACTTCGATTCTTGCTCCATCAGTCTTTACCTGGCAGCTTGTGGCGTTGTATTTCGCCCACGATTTCTGAATCTCTTCAGGCTTACGGGGCAGGCCCAGGTTGGTGCCTTTGCGGCCGGGGACCATGAGCGGCGAATCCCAAAAAGCGTTCCACTTTTCCTTTTCGATGACTTCGGGAGTGAACTCAACCTTCAGATCGCGAAGGGGCGCCATCTGCTGCTCTGAGAGCCGGCGCACGCCGCTGGTGATTTCGAATTCGGGCGAAAGATTTTGGCCGAGCACGATCCAGCTTCCGCCGTTTTTGCGGGCCGCAAGTTCCTGCACCATGGGTTGACCAGCGCGGAGTGTTAGACGGGCGCGCAGCTGTTCCCGGCGCTCCCCTTGCCATGTCAGTTCCAGTGTGCCGCCTTGCAACTGCGCTTTGAGACCATCCTGCGCCTTGTAACCAGACATGTCGCAATTCATATCCTGACCCGTTGCCGACATGGCCAGGAATGCCGCTAAAAAGAATGTTTTCGTCATCAGGATTATGAAGACTTTACTTCAAGTGATAAAGCACAATTCCGTAACCGACTCCCGCTTCATCCGCGGCATGGGCTACCTGAAAAGCCATCGTATTTCCATCCGTGGCGACAACGGGATTCGAGGCTTTCCAACCTTCGTAGTCATTGAAATTGGTCAAGCGAACGAAATCTTTTCCGGTGCCATCGAGCTTTAGTTTGTAGATATCGATCTCATGCGAACCACGCTTACCGCCCAGTTTATCGATCTGGCGGTCACCTTCGACGCAGGTGTATTTGCCATCGGGGAAGATGCCTTCGCACTCGTTATAAGTTCCCGGGGCTTTTGAGAAGTTTGTGATTGCGCCGGTTTTGAGATCGATGCCCATCGCCGAGGCCAAGCCTTGCGGCTCATAGCAGGTGAAGGTCATCCTGGTATCGTTGTCGTAAAAATCCTGAGCTTCCAGGCGGCAGCTTGCGTCTTTGCTTGCGTACACTACTTTGCGATTCACGAGCTTGGGAAGACCGCCAGAGACATCGAGATCTGCAACGATCAGGCGAGATTCTTCTTTCGGCATTTCAGGAAACTGAGCGGGAAGTTCGGAGAACGAAATCTTCAGACTTTTTTTCGAGAGAGCAGCGCCTTCGCTCATTTTGGCACCGAGCTTGACCGGCTTCGAACCTTCTTTCTGACTTAAAAACCAAAGCTCATTGTCTTCACGGCGACTGGTATGGATGTCCTTAAACTTTTCGGGGCCGATGAGGAGGTAATCGCCGTTCGATAAATGCATGATTCTAAGAAAGGCGGCACCGGGCACGCTACAGGTAAGGCACCGGATCACGCGGGTCTTGAGATCGATGACAAAAGCATCGCCGAAGCTCTTGGACATAAAAGCAATGCGCTGGTTGTCTGGAGAGAAATCAGCGCGCTCGCCAAAATGCGTGAGCAACTCCATATTCTTCGGAAGCGATTCGAGCGGATTGCTCTGCTTCCGTTGAGCGCAAAGTGCAAGTGCGCACACAAGCAGTGAAATGATCGGCTTCATTTTACTGGGGAGTGTCTTGATTTGAAAGATTACGCTGGGAAAGGGCACTGAGCGTAATAATACAGCCATGGATGAGACACATCAAGCCGCTGATGGACAGAATACTCCAAAGCAGTCCGCTGATATTCGTCCTTGGTGGGCCAAGACGAGACTTTGATAAGGGGAAGCGAAACCATAAAAAAACAGAGTGAAGCCAAGAACGAACTTACCCTATCCGCGCAACAGGATCTCGAAACAAGACTCTCTCGGTTTGAATTAATGATGATTATTCTTACTATCATGGGTGTCGTGGTGGCCGCGATAACGGGATTTGTTTTCTGGCAACAATTGCGAGTTATGGCCGGCCAGTTGCGCGAAATGCAAAGTGGTGGCGTGGACACTCACGCCTTGGCCCTCGCAGCTGAGAGCCAGACTACCGCACTAAAAGCTCAATCCGAAAATGCAGCTAGACTTGCCGGTTTCGCTAATAGCCAAGTGGCTAAACTAGAAGCGCTTGGTGTCGCAACTATCGCTCAAAACAACGTGTTGAGTGGGCAACTTGAAACGACGAAACTGGCAGTCGATGCCAATCGTAACCAATTTCAAATAGATCAGCGAGCTTGGGTAGGGCTTTCAAGTTTTATTGTGCAACCCGACCCCCAAGCCGCGAATATCATTCGCACGCCTTCGGGAACCACTGGAATGAGCCTGGCTGTCGCTATTATTTTGAATTCTGGCAGGACACCCGCTCGCAAAGTCGAGGCTGTTATTGGATCGTATGAAACCGTTTCGGATTATACTCCCGGTGTTAAAGACGATGTCTGGATAAATCGAATTGTCGAACGAATCAGACGCGGTGACTTTAATGGGTTTACGTCTATTCAATCGGGATTGAATGAATTTATGAAGAACGCAATGCGCACTGGGACGACTCTCGCCGATGACTCTATGAATCATCCTGGCTCTGGTCCCCGCCAAACCATCCGGGTCCCCGCTATTGAGAATTTCGGTACATTGCCACCTCAAATCCCATTTCGGTTTCAGTTGCCAAACAATTGGTACGTGACGAGCGACCTTAGATTTATAGTCTATGGGACCATACGATACTGGAGCGTATTCGACGCCCCTGAAGGTCCGCCGAAAATCACGGATTTCTGCGTATATCGAGCTGACCCTAGAACAACCGTCTTCTCCGCCTGCCCTGTGCATAACGACATGCGTTAGCGGGAGCGCGGACCAAAATCCACATCGGGACACTACCTGTTTTAGCTGAGAATTGATTCGATAGGGCCAAGGCCTTCTTCCACCAGGTGGAAAGGCCGTCCGTTCAAGACAAAATCCATTTTCTTGTAATCGAGACCCATCTGCTTGAGGATGGTGGATTGTAAGTCGCTGATGTAGTGAGGCTTTTCGATGGCGCGGTAGCCGACATCATCTGTTGCACCTTCGATCACGCCGCCCTTGACGCCGCCGCCCGCGAGGAGTGAAGTGAAACCCATGGCATTGTGATCGCGGCCGGTGGTGTTCTGAGACCAGGGAGTGCGGCCAAACTCGCTGGTGAATACAACCAGGGTGCTATCCAGCATGCCGCGCTGTTTCAGATCGCGGATCAAACCGGCAATGGGCTTATCGACTGCGCGGCAGAGCGGCCCGTGCGTTTTCATATCGTCGTGAGCGTCCCAGCCGCCGTTGCCGCCGCCGGAGTGGCAGATCTGAATGAAGCGAACACCGCTTTCCGCTAAACGGCGTGCCAGTAGCAATTGGCGGCCGAAATCGTCAGTCTCTTTTGTGCCGATGCCGTAGAGTTCTTTGACGTGTTCGGGTTCGGTTGAGAAATCGACGATGGCCGGCGCTTTGAGCATCATGCTGGCGGCCAGTTCGAAGGCCCGCGCCCGGCCGGCAATTTCGCTTTCCACGGCGTAATCGGCACGGAATTGCTTGTCCAGTTCGAACAGGGCTTTCATTTCGCGATCGCGCTGTTTGCTGTCTGAACCGTTCGGAGGGAGAAGGTTGGGAACAGGTACATCTCCGGTGCGGAAGGGGGTTGCGGAATAGCTCGAACCAAGATAGCCGCCCGATAATTGCACGGGCGAAGAAGGGCGCCCGATATTTACGAAAGTGGGCAGATCTTTGTTGGCCGTGCCCAGAGCGTAAGAGACCCAGCTTCCCAGGCAAGGGTGCTCAAACTGGCGTAGCGGTTTGCCCGTGGCGCCTTCGAGGACCGCCGGGAAATGGTTGGTCTGATGGCAATACATGGAGCGGACGACGGCGATATCGTCAATGGTCTCGCCCA
>JAYTGM010000307.1:0-5018 GCA_043733425.1 Terriglobia bacterium | reverse complement strand
CTACGGCTCCTTTTCTGCCTTCCATGGCAAGTTCCGCGACAACTTGCAGATCGAGATCGAGCGTGGTGCGGAGGCTCTTGCCGGGCGTGGCTTCCTTGCTTTCGAGAACTTCGCGTTCGCGGCCCAGGTTATCGACTTTCACCTGGCGCTGACCGTCGATGCCGCGGAGGGAATCGTTATAGCGGCGTTCGAGGCCGAACTTGCCGATCACGGAGCCGGGCGCCTCATTGGCGTATTCAGGGGCATCGAGTTCGGAATCGCTAATTTCTCCGGTGTAGCCGACGACGTGCGCCGCCATCCCGTTCTGTGGATACAAGCGCCGCTGGGCACGGATGAGTTCGAGTTCGGGGAAGAAAGCGGCGTCGCGGTGAGCTTCGACGAAGGCGAGATCGGCCGGCGTTAGTTCCTCTTTCAGGATGAGGGGTTCGAATTTGGGGCGGCCGCGGTAACGGGCGAGTTTGACGTTTAGATCGGAAAGGTCCAGATGGAGGCCTTCGGCGATTTCGGGCAGATGCTCCTGCTTGAGAGTTTCGCGGGAGAGGATGAGCGTCCAGGAGGAGTGATTATCTACGATCACGCGGCCATCGCGATCCAGAATTTTGCCGCGCGGCGCGAGGATGGGCAGACTCTTGACGCTATTGCGCTCGGCTTGTTCTGAATACACTTCCTGTTGCTGAACCTGAAGCTGCCAAAAGCCGGAGATCAGGATGAAGAAGATGCCGACCGAGGAATACTGGAAGATGGCCATCTTGGCCGAGGCGAATTTCGGATCATCGCGCAGCAGCGGCGCTTCCGTTTCGGGCGGCTGTTCTGCGGGGGGCGCGGTGCGGAAGAGATTCACTGAACTTCGGCTCCTCTCAAGTTTACTTTAGCCGCGCTGTTTCAGGCGGTCGAGGAAGTGGAAGAGCGCTACTCCGACTACCGCGTTCAGGAATCCCAGGAGTAACGCCTGGCGGAAATCGAAGATTGGCTGAAGCTGAAGCAGAGCGCGTTCCAAGAGCCAGAGGAGGAATTGATCGAGAAGATAGAACGAGAAAGTGATGAGCAGGCGTACCAGCGGGTGATCGACATCGATGCGCAGCGCGAGCGATGCTGCGATGTAACCGACGATGCTGCGGCAGATGCCGAACATCCCGATGGGATTGCGGGAGAGGGAATCCTGCGCAAGACCTAAAATCATGCCGATGGCGAGGCCGCCCAGTTGGGATCTGCGCATCATGGCGAAATAGATGGTGACCAAAAGGGGGATATCGAGGTATTGCAGGAACTTGATGTAGAGCGGGATATAGAGCTGGAACAGGATTGCGAGGAGCGGGATGACGATGAGGACCCAGAGGTGGAAATGCGAGATGCGGCTTTCGCGTTCGCTATCGAGGGAGACACGGTCGCTTGAGTAGTAACTCATTTCATTAAGAGCGCAGGCGATGGGCGAGGTCGACAGTCTGGAGTAATAAGGCTTGGGGCGGGGGTTCGACAGGCGGCGGCTGGTCTTCCCGGACGGGCGGGGCAGGTTTCTTGAGCTTAGGCGTGGGTGCTTGCAGGCTTCGGGGCAGGACTGCAGCCGGAGCTGTCGCGTTAGGCGCGACAGCAGGTTTGGGCTTGAGATTGAAATCAGGCGGAAGTGAGCCAGGAGCGCCTTCGCCGAATTTGTGATTCTGGGCTTCGCCGAGTTCCTTGTAGTGTTGCCGTGCCCGATCGGCATCGGTCAGCAGCGGGACGGCTGGTTGTTTTGCGTTCGGATCGGACGGGTCAGACGTGACGGTTGTTCCGAGATACACGGTCTGAGAAGCGGGGGCGTCGGGAATTGTTTGGTGCTGTCCTTCGAGGACGATCAGAACTTCTTCGGGGCCGTTCTGCAGACCGAGCGGCTCAAGAGAGATAGATTTGAAGTTGGAGCCGGTACCGACGGCAATCACTTTACCGGCGGGCATGCCTTTTGGGAAGACGCGATCATCGCCCGAGGTGAAAAAGACTTCGCCCTGTTCCACGGTTTCTTCGTTCTGGACGTAATCCACCTGGGCTTTGCCGTGGCCGAGGCCTTTGAGAATTCCGCGGACGTGGCTTTTTTGGGAAATGACTCCGGCTGCAAAACCGGGGTCATCCACCATGAGAACCTGTGAGGCTGTTGGATACGCGGCGAGGACCTTACCCACGATGCCGTCAGGGGTGATGACGCCCATACCTTTCTGAACGCCCGCGTTGGATCCGCGATCGACAAACGATACCCGGTTTTGCGCTCCGGTGCCGGTTCCGATGATACGGGCGGCAATCATTTTCGAGGGCGAGCGGGCTTCGAATTGGCCCAAGGCTTTTACGCGGTCGGCCATGGCCAATTCGTTTCTCAGAAACTGGTTTTCGAGCTTCAGCGCATCGGCTTGCGCTTGAATTTTGCGGCTCTGTTCACGCACGTCGCGCAGGGACACGTAGCTGCCAAAGAATCCGGCAACGGTACTTCTGCTGTCTTCCACAACTTGCGCCAGCGGGGTGACGGCGGTTACCGCCCACACACGGATCATTGGCACGTCGCTGCCGTTTTTCACCTGGAATGCAAGTAAGACAATTTGCGCGCAGATGGCAAACAGAAGAACTGTGACATTGCGATACCGGGTGAATAAAGACTCCATGAGAGAGCCGGGATCAATCGATACTGATTTTACGAAGCAGTTTGAAATCGCTCAACATGCGGCCGGTGCCGAGCACGACTGAGGCGAGCGGATCGTCAGCGATAGAAACAGGGAGGCCGGTTTCTTCGCGGATGCGGCGATCCAGATTTTTCAGCATGGCGCCGCCGCCGGTGAGCACGATGCCGCGATCGCTAATATCGGCACTTAATTCAGGCGGGGTGCGTTCGAGTGCGACGCGGATGGCATTGATGATGGTGGCGACGCATTCTGACAGAGCTTCTCTGATTTCTTGATCGCCGATGGCGACGGTCTTGGGAACCCCTTCGATCAAATGGCGGCCTTTGATCTCCATCGTCAGCGGCTTATCGAGTGGGAAGGCGGAACCGAGTTCAATCTTGATAGCCTCCGCCGTGCGTTCCCCGATGAGCAGGTTGTACTTGCGCTTGAGAAACTGCATTATAGCGTCATCCATCTCATTACCGGCGACGCGTACGGAGCGTGAGTAGACGATTCCGGAGAGGGAAATGACGGCCACGTCCGTGGTGCCGCCGCCGATATCGACCACCATATTGCCGGACGGTTCCGTGATGGGCAGACCGGCGCCGATTGCGGCAACCATGGCCTGTTCCACAAGATGGACTTCGGAAGCTTTGGCGCGATAGGCGGAATCCATTACAGCGCGCTTTTCTACCTGGGTAATTTCGCTGGGAACGCCGATGACGATGCGGGGGTGCACCAGCATCTTGCGGTTGTGCGCTTTTTGAATGAAATAATTCAGCATCTTTTCGGTGACTTTGAAGTCAGCGATGACGCCGTCTTTCATAGGTTTAATAGCGACAATATTGCCGGGAGTGCGGCCCAGCATTTCTTTTGCTTCTTTGCCGACCGCCTCCACTTCACCCGTGTTTTTATTTAAAGCAACGATGGACGGTTCGTTAACGACAATGCCTTTTCCCTTGGCATAAACGAGCGTGTTGGCGGTTCCTAAATCAATTGCGAGATCAGACGAAAAGAGACTAAAAAGAGAACGGAGATTCATGTATCAGATTCAAATGAAAGGGTTAAGCCGAGTGTGGCGAAGTTGGATGATAACACAGCGAATGTTTTGAATCCGCCTTGCAAAGGCCTGTAAGATGACTGGTGGCGTGATAGTGATTGACGAGGATGTTTACAATACGGACGGCAATGGCGTGATCCGCATTGTGGAGCGCGAGGACGGGATGTTTGCCGAAGCACGGGACGCTGACGGACCTTTTGTGGGTCACGATGCCGAAACAGCGGTGCTTGACGGCGCGGGCTGGCATGATTCTCCGAATGACGTGATCGAAGCCTGGTATGCGACCTTTCATGATGGCGGCCAACTGATCCGCCCAAACACGCGGCGCGAAGTTTCCCGATGATCTCCCGGCGGGCGATGCTTGCGGGAGCAGTAGGACTGGGCGCGTGCGGACCCCAGCTGGCGAAGCGCTTCGATGGGTACTGTTTTGTGGCGAACAAAGGCAGCCGGTCGCTGGCCGTGGTGAATTTGTCTCGATTCCGGTTGGACAAGCAGATTCCCCTCGAAGGCGAACCGGAAGCCGTAGTGACTCATGCGGGCGGCAAGGCCGTGCTGGTCTTGTTGCCGGATATCGGCACAGTGGTGGAAGTTCCGGCGAGTGCGCTGACGGTTAGCCGGAAGAAGAAGATGGCCGGGCGCGCGGTAGCAATGCGCGTTTCGGGTGATCGCGTGTGGGTGTTAGGCCGCGACCCGAACGTGCTGGTACCGCTGGATCTGAAGACGTGGAAAAGCGGGCCACCTATTCCGCTGCCTTATGCGGCGACCGACTTCGATATTGCGCCCGATGGTGCGACGGCGGTAGTGAGTTACGGAGAAAAAAAGCGGTTCGGGTTGTTTGGGCTTGCGGGATCGGGCTGGCGAAATGAGATTCCAATGGCGACCGATGCGGGCGTGGTGAAGTTCAGACTCGACGGAAAACAGGTGCTGATTGGAAGCGCGGCGGGCCGCACGATTACCGTGGCGGACCGGGAGACCGGCCGGGTGCTGGTGGTGCTGCCGATGCCTTTTGCGCCGGAGCGCTTTTGTTTCAACGATAACGGCGGACAGATGTTCGCGACTGGCGCGGGGATGGACGCCGTGGGGATTGTGTATCCCTACCAGACTGAGCTGGCCGAGACGGTGCTGGCGGGACGGGAACCCGGGGCCATGACGGTGAACAGTTCGCTGCTGTTCGTGACGAACCCAACGGCGGGGGACGTGACGGTACTGTCGATTGCGGAGCGGCAGGTGGTGGCGCGGATTACCTCCGGGCAGGGGCCGTGCGCCGTTGCGCTGACACCGGATGGCGAATACTGCCTGGTAGTGAACCGGGGCAGCGGGAATCTGGCCGTGGTGAG
>JAYTGM010000306.1:0-5030 GCA_043733425.1 Terriglobia bacterium | reverse complement strand
CGAATCCTGCATACTCGGCTAGCGTTTTTCCAGCGTGGAAACGGCACCACCGGCAATACGTTGTTTTTTCAGTTGCGATGGCGTGGGGCTTCTACGTTCATTAAAACGTGTCCCCGCGCCTGGGCCCTATCAATGGCATTAACCCACCGGATTTGCCAATTAATTACTCCGTCTGCTCCTGCCAGTGTCCCCACGTTCCACTCAAAACTAACCGCTCAGCCCCGTCTCAACCCAACACCAACGCTGCTGAGTTAGTTTGGACTTTCGGTAAATAGAATGCCGCTTGTTGGATGGTTGGCTGCGAAGATAGTAACCAGCTTGCACCGCAAGCCAATCATCAAATTAGGGTTCTCTTTCAACATCAAGTAACCCGGCCACGAGCCGTTTTCTTCCTTACTGAAGCGCAGAGAAGAGTGGGCAAATTCTAGTAAAGGGGGACGGATTGCAGCTTAGCAGGGTGCTTTATCCGGACCGCCCGGGATCCCAAGTAAGATGCTCTGCATGCGGCTGTTTAGGTGCCAGGCGATCTCAGTCGCAGCCAGATCGCTGGTTCCCGCAGAATCGTACGGCATCATCAGTTTTAACGGGGTTGCGGTTTCCACCCGCCAGCCCGGCCTCAGTGATCGGTATACCCGCATGCTCTCACTTTCCTACCAGAAACACGGCTGTCTCCGCCATCAAGTTCGGCACCATCGTCACACGGCGCGACCCTGCCAGGAAGTAACGCCGTTCCACCTTGAATCCCTGTCGCTCCACCAGTTTTTCGAAGTCATCCACGGTCAAAAAATGTATATTCGGCGATTCATACCACTCATAAGGAAATAATTTCGTCCGCGGTGCCTGCCCGGAAAATAACATGCTGAACCGCACGCGCCAGTGCCCGAAATTCGGGAACGCCACAATCGCCTGCCGGCCCACCCGCAGCATTTCGCGCAGCACCTTCAAGGGCGCGCGGGTTTCCTGCAAGGTCTGGCTCAGAATCACGTAATCGAATGCATGATCCGGGTAATCCGCCAGCCCTTCGTTGATATCGCCCTGATACGCCGATACCCCGCGCCCGATGGCTTTGCGGAGTTTTGCCGGCTCAATTTCCACGCCGCGCGCCTGCACGCCCTTGTTTTCCACCAGCCACGCAAGCAGTTCCGCTTCCCCACAGCCCAGATCCAGCACGCGCGAACCCGGCTCCACAATTTCGCTGATGATGGCGAAATCCTGACGGCCCAGCAGTTCACTACTCGTCACTTCAGACGCGGACGGCGGCAAGCGCAGGCTTCTCCTTATAAGTACTCGCCAGAAAACCGCGCATCACATCGGTCTGCTCCGCCACGTCTACCAAAAATGCGTCATGCCCGTAATTCGATTGCAGGTCGCAATAGGCCACATCCAGATTTCGCCGCCGCAGCACCCGCACAATCTCCTGCGATTGGTAACTGGGGTATAGCCAATCTGAAGTGAAGCTGATCACCAGGAACCGCACGGCCGCCGTCTCCGGCGCAAAACTCGGCGTACTCAACAAATCGAAATAGTCTTCGGCCTTCGTTATATACAGATACGAATTCGCATCGAAGCGCCCCACGAACTGCAAGCCGCGGTACCGCAGATAACTTTCCACTTCGAAATCCACTGAGAAATCGAAACCGAACTTCTCTTTCTCGCGTAAGCGCCGCCCGAACTTTTCGCGCATGGATTCATCGCTCATATAAGTGATGTGCGCCACCATCCGCGCAATCGCAAGACCCCGCGCTGGCGGCTTGCCTGCGTAATAATCGCCGCCATTCCAATCCGGGTCAGCCATGATAGATTGCCGCGCCACCTCATTGAATGCAATCTGCTGCGCGCTGTGCCGCGCCGTGGAGGCTATCGGGATCACCGCGCGCGTTGATTCGGGATAGGAAGCCGCCCACTGCAGCGCCTGCATTCCGCCCATGGACCCTCCGGCTACCGCAAGCAATTTCTCAATCCCCAGCAAATCGATCAACATCTTCTGCAGACGCACCATATCGGCAATCGTGATCACCGGAAACGTCATCGCATAAGGTGCACCTGTTTGCGGGTTGATGGATTGCGGGCCCGTGGTGCCCTGGCAGCCGCCCAGCACGTTCGAACAAATCACGAAATAGCGTTCTGTATCGAAAGCCTTGCCGGGGCCCACCATGCTGTCCCACCACCCGGGCTTGCCACTTTCCGCACCGATTCCCGCTGCGTGCGCATCTCCTGAAAATGCGTGCAAAATCAGAATCGCGTTCGATCGCGAGCCATTCAATTCGCCGTAAGTTTCGTAAGCAATCTCCACCGGAGAAAGCACCGCGCCGCTTTCAAGAGCAACCGTCTCAAAACGCGCGGATTGCGTCTGGACAATCATTTCCACTCACATGGTAACGTACAGCTTGCTATCGATTGCGCTGCTGCTGTTCGCCATATTCCCCTACCGCGAAGCCGCGCCAGCCGATGGTTACCAGTTTCCGCGCGACCACTTCGAACACCCCGCCTACCGCACGGAATGGTGGTACTACACCGGCAATCTGAAGGACGCGAACGGGAAACGATACGGTTTCGAACTTGTCTTCTTCCGCCAGGGAGCTCGCGATAGCGCTTCCCAGCCACATGCCCAGCCAAACGAATCCGCATGGCGCATTGACGATCTCTACTTGGCTCATGCGGCCGTCACGGATATCGAATCGAAGCAGTTCCACTATGCCGAACGCCTGAATCGCGCCGGTCCCGGCCTGGCCGGAGCAAGCTTCGCCAAGCAGCGGGTCTGGAACGGAAACTGGCAAATGCAATGGGATGGCGAACGCCAACATCTCACCGCCACGGCGGAAGACTTCCGGTTCAGCCTGCAACTGGTCCCGACGAAACCTTTCGTCATTCACGGCTTAAACGGGGTAAGTCAAAAAGCTGAGGGCGAGGGCCGCGCGTCGCACTACGTCAGCTTCCCCCGGCTGCGCGCGACGGGCACTCTCGATGGCGCGCCTGTGCAAGGCGAAGCGTGGATGGATCACGAATGGTTCACTCAACAGCTGGACAAATCGCAAACAGGTTGGGACTGGTTCAGCGCCCAATTCGACGACGGCACTGAGCTAATGCTCTTCAACCTGCGCCGCAAAGACGGTAAGCCGGACGCGTTCTCCGCGGGTACCTACATCGATAAAGCCGGCCACCCTCATCACCTGACGGCCGCCGATTTCACGCTGCGGCCAATCGCTTACTGGAAGCGCTATCCAATCGAGTGGCAGATCCGCATCCCATCACTCAAACTGGACACCACATGCAAGGCAGCCCTGCCGAACCAGGAGTTAATCGCCGCAAAGAGCGCCACAACTTATTGGGAGGGGGCAGTCACTTATACGGGAAGTCACCAAGGCCGAGGTTACCTGGAAATGACCGGCTACGATAAACCAGTCAGCTTTTAGGCGTGATGGCTCATGGCCGCGATCCGAATAAAACCAATGCCCAAAATGCTCCTGATCGCCGCACTGTTCCTTGCCACGGATCTGTCAGCACAAATCCCAAAATCCTATACCTGCCACCGCGCCGGCGCTCCAATCCAAATCGACGGCAACCTAAACGATCCCGCTTGGAAACACGCCCCCTGGACCCACAACTTCCTCGACATCGAAGGAACCAACAAACCGAAGCCCAGGTTCCGGACCCGCGCCAAAATACTGTGGGACGACCAATATCTCTACATCGCTGCCGAACTTCAAGAGCCGCACGTCTGGGCCACTCTCACCGCCCACGATTCCGTCATCTTCCACGATAACGATTTCGAAGTCTTTCTCGACCCCAATGGCGACACCCTCAACTACTACGAATTCGAAATCAACGCACTGAATACCAGTTGGGATCTATTTCTCGATAAGCCCTACCGTTTCGGCGGCAAAGCCGACAACTCCTGGAATATCCCTGACCTGAAGACGGCAGTTGCAGTCCTAGGCACACTCAATAATCCGGCGGACCTAGACAGAGGTTGGACAATCGAGATCGCGCTTCCCTGGAAAGCATTCGCCGAACACGCCGGCACTGCCACTCCCCCGAACCCAGGCGATACCTGGCGCGTCAATTTTTCACGCGTGGAATGGAAGCACGAAATCACAAACGGGACTTACCACGTTATCCCCGGTACCAAAGAAGATAATTGGGTCTGGAGCCCGCAAGGCACAATTAACATGCACATTCCAGAACACTGGGGCTACGTCAGGTTCGCTCCGTAACGCTCAAGCCGCAGTCCTAGCCAACCTCTTCTTCTCAGCCGCAGCCGCGTACCCGCTTTCGCGGGGTTGTGCAAGTGCATGCCGCACAACTGGTTCATGTAGCAGAAGCGCAACCGCCTCAATCATGGGTTCCCGGTGAAACCGCTCGGCCATGCAATTCTCATGCAGCAGTTTGTCCAGTGCCAGCAGCGACATCCCCTGATGGTGCGCCATGAAGATTCGCACGAGCGTTTCCTGATCGGACCCAGCCGTAAAATCTGCAGCTTCATAAAAACCATAGCGCGAGAGCCAGCCCCGGCTTACTTGCGATTGCAAATTCTCATTTGCCTCACGCGGAGCAACAGATAACGCCAGCAGCGCGGCATACGGAGCATCGGTGTTGGTCTTGAGCGTGTACGCGTTCGCGATCGAAGGTTCCGTGTTTCCGATCGGGCCGCTCTCGCTAGTCGGAGAAGAACCGAATTCTGCTAACGACGATCCGGGATAGCCAACCTCAGTCCCTGTCCGATCTGGCGGAACTCACCGGTAGAAAGAAATCGAATCTATCGCGCACGTTAAAGACAATGGAGCGATACGGAATCGTAAAGCTTGAACGGAAGGCGCAGGGCCGGGTCGTGCCCCGGGTATCCTACGCAGGAGTCACAGTGGATATGCCGTTAGTCTCCAGGTGACTGGAATCAGAAGCTCGCGTTTAATACGCGGAAGGCAGTCTAGGCCGCGGTTGATAAAGATGCTGCGGCCCCGTTCAGCAGCGTTGGTGCACAATGCATTCGTGACCCATGGCTTCGCAAGCATTCAATTTGACTTCGGTTATCC
>JAYTGM010000305.1:0-5036 GCA_043733425.1 Terriglobia bacterium | reverse complement strand
TGGGAGTAGCGAAAGAACCGAATCGGGCCACACTTTTCGAAGTTCTGGTGGGCGGCACTGAACTGGAACAGGCAATCGTTCGTACTGAAACCGAAGGGTTGGATATTTTGCCTGCTGATAAGAATCTAGTAGGCGCGAATGTGGAGCTTGTTCCAATCAAAGACCGCGAAAAGATACTGCGCGGGAAATTGAAAAGTATCAGGCCGAAGTACAACTACATTCTGATTGATTGTCCGCCCGCACTCGACCTATTGACGCTAAACGCCTTGCTGGCGGCCGATTCTGTGCTGATTCCCATCCAGTGTGAGTTTTTTGCGCTGGAAGGAATATCAGGCCTGATCGACACCATCGACAGAATCAAGGAATCCTTCCATCACAAATTGGAGATGGAAGGAATACTCCTCACCATGTATGACGACCGAACGAACCTGACGCGTCAAGTGGCCGCCGACCTGCGTGAATTTTTCGGGAAAGAAGTCTTCAGGACCGTGATTCCCCGAAGTATCCGCCTTGCTGAGGCGCCCAGCCATGGGAAACCGATATTGACATACGATCTCAGGTCAAAAGCCGCTGAAAGCTATATTCAATTGTCTAAGGAGATTATCTCGCGTGACCAAAAAACCGGCCCTCGGTAAGGGACTTTCCTCCCTTTTGCCGGGAAGGACAAACCGGGAGTCAGATTCAACGCCCCAATCCGTTGACGAACAGCGACCCGCAGAGCCAACTAGTTTGCCTGTTCAGGCTATTGAGGTAAATCCAAATCAGCCTAGACGGGCATTTCGTGAACAACAGCTGGCGGAATTAGCTGATTCGATCAGGCAAGACGGCGTGATACAACCGCTTGTAGTCCGCAAAGTAGGAAATTCGTATCAGCTTGTCGCTGGGGAAAGGCGGTTGCGGGCAGCGAAACTGGCCGGTCTGCAACTTGTTCCGGTCGTGGTTCAAGATATTTCCGATGAGCGGCTGCTTGAGGTTGCACTTGTCGAAAATATCCAACGTGAGGATCTGCATCCCATAGAACTTGCGCAGGCGTTCGAGCGGCTCTCGAAAGACTTAGGGCTAAACCATGAGGAAATTGGCAAGCGAACAGGCAAAGATCGCGCAACTATTACGAATTCCATTCGGCTGCTGCAACTACCGGCGGATCTTCAGGAGCTGGTTGCCGACCGGAAATTGTCTCCAGGTCATGCCCGCGCGCTTTTAAAGCTCCCCTCGGAGGAAGAACAGCGTGCCATGGCAAAGCTAGCTGTCGCGCAAGGTTGGAGTGTCCGGGCAATTGAGGCTGCATCGCAAATTGCGCAAGCGGCCAGGACGCATACGTCGCCAGAGGAATCTACCGCGCCGGATCCGAACTTGGCCTCAGCCACCGATGAGTTAGAGCGAGCTTTGGGTACAAAAGTCCGAATAGCGGAAAACAAGGGTGGCAAAGGCCGCATCGAGATCGAATATTACAGCCTGGACGACCTAAACCGGCTGTATTTTTACATTACACGGCAGGATTAGCGGTCCAGCAGTTCCAAAAGAGAGAGCAGCTCTTCACGAATTTGGGGCAGGGGATCCGCAGCGAACAGATTTTGTTGCGTGTTCGGGACGGAAACCGGCTCTTTCCGTTGCTCCTTTAGAGTTTGCCGGGCACCTTCGATGGTAAAACGCTTGTCGTAAAGAAGCTCTTTAATCCGAAATAACAGCTCTACATCTTTGCGCCGAAATTGCCGGTGCCCGGTATCGGACTTCTTCGGCGATAGCAGAGAGAACTCAGATTCCCAAAACCGCAAAACATAGGCGGGAACCCCGAGCAGTTTACTGACTTCACCTATCCGAAAGAACAGCTTGTCGGGAATCTCTTGCGTGGCCGGTACCTGAGTCATCCGCCTGAGGCCATGCTATCACCGTGTGTAGGCCCTTGGGCAAAACCAATGTCACGGCCTTTTCTTTGAGCTGAAACGGCTTGCCGTCCAGGTCCACATGTTTGAGGGGAACACTAAACCGCATGAGGGAACGAGCGTTGTTGTCGAACTTCAAGTGAATGGCTTTGTTTTGATAGCTCGCGTCCAACAGTTCACCGGTGAAACTGACAACTGAAAAATCCCTTTTGGCCGCGGCCATAGCGAGCACGTGTGAGCCGGCCGGAATCCATGCCGTGCGTTGATCGCTGACAGGCCATTCTTTCCCGTCCACCAGGACTTGTCCTCTCCAATTGACTCCCCCGCCGTGTTCGGAATTCACAGCGAGCTGAGCACCGTTCCAGCGAACAGAACGGAAACTGCTGGCCGCAGCAGAAAGCAGCGGCAGATCCGTCGCGGTGAGCGAGTTTTCAATATACAGCGCTACACGGGGAAAGCTTTGGGATGCAAGGTGCACCAAGCCAAATAGTTCAAGACCGGTTTGTTGCTTCGTCGGGTACACGTCTTGATATCGTTCAACAATGTTGATATCAATAGCTAGTTGTGATGTCTTAGGATATTTCGACGCGATGATTGGGTATCGCGCTGGCCCTTGATCCCAGACAGTGGCGGGATCTTCCACCAGAAACGTAAATTTCTGTTTGTCCAGCAAAGGAAGAAGCGCAGACGTATCGGCGCCGATGGCATCACGCATTCCGGTATCCAGGCGATCGTCCACATGAGTGAGAACGATGTCCAAATCCGGCTTAAACGTGCGGTAGCCTTCCGCTTTCGCGAGCCACTCCTGTTGCAAAGAGCGCGCCAGACCGGCGCGAAAATCGAGAAAACGCCGCAATGAGGCGCTATCTTTGCGGGTAGACCACAACTCTACCGGATCGAAGCCGCCAGCCTGCTTTGCGAATAACTTCCTGACAGTAGAATTCAGTGGCGTGAACCGTGCGGGGTTGGACGCCCCCTCCAGCGATTCATAGTAGAGCTCCGCGAAATTCAATCCGTCCCAATCGAAGCGCTGCGTTAACTTGCCAACCCCGGTACTCACGGCGGCGGCGCATGCCGGGTCGGCCAGGTTCATCAGTTTACGCCAATCCAGTTGGGCGTCTTGCAGCAGAGCGGTTTGTTCGCGCCACTCTGGATGTTCCGCCCAGAAACGTTCGCTTACGTGCGGCAGTTCCAGCCAGGCATACACAAGCACGCCTTCGCGATGACAGGCTTCAATCAGAGCCTTCAAGTACGCGTCGCGTTCGGGGTCCGGCTCATAAAAATGCCAGGCAGCTACGTGTAACGCCGCGATTCCAGAAGCATGCCAGCGCTTGGCAAACCAGTTCACGTCAACACGGGCGCGGTAGGCGTAATCGAAAAATGCCCATAGCCGGTTTCCGCGGAACGGCGGTTCAAAGCCCAGGTCGCAGAGAGCATTCAGCAGGAACGGAAAGCGTTCATACCCGTGAGTGCCGGGGCTGGTGGCGAGCCACAGGATGCCGCCCTTGCCGCGGCGAATTCCCGCCGTTACGGGGACCTGGGTCCAGCGTTCGCGCGTGTAGACCTGCGCATCGGCAGGGAGGGAACTCTCACTGATTTCTACGGCTTGTTGGAGGACTAACGGAAGATCGGGCTGGTGAGTATCGATGAGCGACGCCAGCTTCGCTATGCGGTCCAGGGTACGGAAGCCGAAGCTTCGGGCAAGAGCAGAATCGCCCTCTAGAATCAGAATCGTGCCAGCATCGACGCGCGCGGTCCATTCGAGGGAGGCGGCGCTTCCGGGGCGAGCCACGATAATTGCAGCGTCAGCGGCTGACTGCGGTAACAGACCCACGCTTGACAGAATTTCCGCCCAGGGTCCAGGCGTTTGGCCCAATACGGCGTAGCCGAACTGCTGTGCGGGTAAATGCACCGCGATGAGAAGAAAGCTAATGAGTAAACGCATACCAGAATCCGGCTCGAAGATCGAAAAAGTTAGGGCGGCGGGGGTTATCCCGGTTCAGCAAATAAGCCCCGCGCAGGCCATTAACAGACAACATGAGGCCGGGAGGAGCGCCGGGGAGGCGAAAGCGAACGCCCGGCCCGGTTTCGACAAAGTTAGCCCAAGCCTGACGTTTTGTATCCACGGTAAGATTGGCGTTCCATAGAAACTGGACACCACGGTGAGTCCATCCGGCGCGGGATTGGGAATAGCTGAGCCAATCGTTCCCAAAACGGCTCAGGAAAACTTCGTCGGCGTTTGTTTCCCAGAAAACACCCGGCACTTCCGCGCCCAGAAGCCTGCCCCAGCCGCGCGACCAGGAAAGGCCGCCGCGGTAATCGGGTAGAGCGTGACGCGTCTTGTAACTGACGGCGCTGCCCGCTTCGGCCCAGGCAGTAACGCCGTGTGTGTGAGCAGTAATGCCAAGTGCCAGCAGAAACGAACTTTCAGACAAAGATTGCGGGTTAGGCCCCGGCGTGTTCTGCCGGGTATCCCCGATGAACCGAACGGAAACGTAAGGCCGAATGGGCGTGTGATCCAGGCGGAGTTCTGTTTTGATCTGGCCGTAAGAGAATGCATCGTGCCAGCGCGTGGAGAAGAACGGCAGCAGCCAGGCGGTGGTGCGGATACGGGCGAACTCCGGGCGCAGATTGCTGAAGGCAGTCTTCGCTTCCTTTGCCACTTCGGAATCTGAACTGGCGCGCGCGCGGCGGAACCAATCGAGCGCCGTGCGGTCCTGGTGCAGAAGGTTGTAGGTCCAGCCAAGTTTCAGCATCAGGCTGTAATCGGCCGGGTTGGCTTCCTGGGCGATGGTGAGGTAGCGGAGGGCATCTTTCAGGTAGCCGGCGCGATAGCTACGTTCGTACATGACGCGCGCATCGGCTTCGGGGAGGGTGGCGGCTATGGAATCGGCTATAGAGAGTTGATGAGGAAGGTTGAGTGCGGTGCGGACGCGGTTCGAAAGGGGCTCATCGCTGCCCTTGAGAACACGTTCGAGCAGCGGCATGGCGCGAGTGCGATCACCGCGAGCGAGAAGGAGGAAACCGAGCTGAGCGGCGGACAACAAATCGCCTCGGTCGGAAACGGCAATGTGGGCGAATTCGATTTCGGCATCGGCCTTTAGTTCCATGCGCAGAAGGAGGTAGGCCAATTCGCGGTGCAGTTCGGTGTTG
>JAYTGM010000304.1:0-13001 GCA_043733425.1 Terriglobia bacterium | reverse complement strand
CGACTAAAACCGAGCGCGAGGGAGCTTCCCCCAGCGTGCCCTGCACCTCATCATGATCTTTATGGCCGATCAGGACGATGGTGTAATTTTCCCTGGCGAATTTCACTGCTTCCAAATGGACTTTGGTGACTAGCGGGCATGTGGCATCAATCACTTGCAGGCTACGGGACTTGGCTTCCTTGCGGACTTCCGGCGAAACGCCGTGGGCGCTGAAAATGGCGCGCGCGCCCTCTGGAATTTCGTCAACTTCTTCCACGAAAATTGCGCCGGCTTGGCGGAGTTCTTCCACCACATGCTTGTTGTGCACAATTTCTTTCCGAACGTAAACGGGGGGGCCGTACAAATCGAGTGCAATTTTCACGACATCGATGGCCCGCACTACACCCGCGCAGAACCCGCGAGGCTTAAGGAGATAGATCTTTTTTTCCGCCGTATTGTTGGCGGCAATCGGTTTCAACGGCATAGGAGAATCGAATTAACCAGTATAGCAACGGGCCCTAACTCGTAACATGATCAAGGAATCGATCTGGCATCAGCATTAACGGTTATTCATAATTGAAACCCAGTTCGCCTGAAACGGTTCATCTACTTAGGAACCTATCTGGCTAGAGGAATAATGAACTTATGACTAGGCTAATCAAATTTGCCCCTGTTTTTGTCGTGATGGCAACAGTGGGCGGCTTGGGGGCGGCCACTTCCACATCCCGATTCGACAAATTACCGATCAGCTTCGAGCCCAACCGCGGCCAAGCCGACCCGGAGGCCCAGTTTGTGGCACGCGGGGCTGGGTATTACCTGACGCTCGGTCGCAGCGGCTCGCGGATTTTGCTGCGAAACAACTGCGCCAGTGCAGACGTTCACATGGGTCTGACTGGCGCTAACCGCCGGGCAGACGTGATTGGCGATCGCGCATTGCCGGGGCACTCCTCATATTTCCACGGGAACGATTCCTCCAAGTGGATCACGAACTTACCGAATTACGGGCAGGTGACAGCCCGCGGCGTATATCCCGGGATCGACATGGTGTACTACGGAAACCAAGCTCAATTGGAATACGACTTTGTGGTGGCGCCGCAAGCGGACCCAACGCGCATCCGCATTCACTTCGATGGGGTGAAATCTTTGACGGCCGCGCCTTCGGGCGATTTAATTCTCAACACCGCAGCGGGTGACCTGTTGGAGCACAAGCCGGTGGTTTATCAAAATATTGCAGGCACACGCCGCATGATCGAGGCCGGATTCCACATAACCGGAGCGCACGACATTACTTTTAAGCTGGGGAAATATGACCGTTCGCAACCGCTGGTGATCGATCCCGTTCTGGTGTACTCCAGCTTTTTAGGCGGCCGCGACCTGGACGCGGTGAATTCAGTGGCGGCGGACAGTTCGGGCAATATGTACCTGACCGGCACCACGTTTTCAACACCGAAGGGCGATGCTGACGTGATGATTCGCAAGATTTCGGCCGATGGCAGCGCGTTTCTGTATATTGCCGACCTGGGCGGGGCGGACAACGATTACGGCAACGGCATTGCGGTGGATGTCAACGGGTTTGCCGCAGTGGCCGGGCGAACCGCTTCGCTGGATTTCCCCGTGGTTTCCGCCTTCCAAAGCAAGAATTATGGCGTGAACAATGCGTATATTTTACGGCTGGACCCGGCGGGTACCACTCTCATTTTTTCAACCTATCTCGGCGGCAACGATGACGACCGCGCCTATGCCGTTGCTTTGGACCGCCAAGGCAGCGTCTACCTGACTGGAGTCTCATTCTCAAACGATTTCCCTACCAACGACGGTGCTTTTCAACGCAACAACCTTGGCGGCGCGGATGCTTTCGTGGCCAAATTCGCTTCTGACGGTTCAGCTATTTACTCGACTTTAATAGGCGGCAAATCCGATGACAGGGCGAATGCCATTGCGGTGGACGCGAGCGGAAATGCTTCCATTGTCGGTGAGACTTTCTCAGACAGTTTCCCGCAAGCCAACGCGCCGTTTCAGCATTCCCGGCATGGGGGCCTAGAAGCCTTTGTCACCGAAGTAAATGCCGACGGTTCGCAACTGGTCTTTTCCACTTTTATGGGCGGCGCAGGCGATGATTCCGCCAGTGGTGTTGCCATCGATCTCTCCGGGAATATCTACGTCGCGGGAAGCACCACTGGGGATAACGGGTTCGATATTCCGAACCGCAGTTTCAACACAAGCTACAACGGTGGCTCATCCGACATCTTTGTTTCCAAGTTTTCCGCTAACGGCCAGAGCTTGTTGTGGACCACCTTCCTCGGTTCGCATGGCGGCGATTATGGAGATGCTGTTTCCGTTGACGCGAATGGCAATGTGTATGTGGCTGGCAACACCGATTCGAACCAATACCCCGTCACGCGCGATGCGTTTCAAGGTAACCGGGGCGGCGGCGTGGATGGCGTGCTCTCCGTGCTGGATACGAACGGACAGAATCTGCTGTACTCCACGTTTTATGGGGGCAGTGGGGACGATGACGCGGTGAGCGTTGCCGTGAATCAATTCTTTGAAGTTTTCCTGGCAGGCCAGACGGCTTCCGGAGATTTCCCCGTTGTGGGCGCGTTACAACGGTTGGCGGGCGGCGGACCATCCGATGGTTTCTTTGCGAAATTCAGTTTCGCCGGTGCATCGGTTCCGGGAACGAACAACACTCCGGTCACATTTTTGGAAAAGCAAGCTCCAGCCTCGATGAGCAATTTCGGGCGAGGCATGATTGCGGTTGAAAGCGAGGGTAAGTTCCAAAGCGCTGTCGAAACAGATGGCTCGATTGCCGCCCCGGAACGCTTCGAGAGAATGGGACGGCCGCTCAATGGTGGACGAGCGGTGCGATAAGGCAGGTACGTGCTTACTGATTGTGCTCAGCTAAAAACTTTTTGACGATCTGGCGGACAGGCGTGTGCTTGCCTTCCAATTCGTGATTCAACCCACGAATCTGATCGGTATTCAAGTGCAGCTTCGAAAGTGCGTCCCGTAATGCCGGAAACTTCCGATACGCATCGGAACGCACTACCCACGCAGCCTCGTACGGAGGGAAATAATGGCGGTCATCCTGCAGCACCACGAATTCTTTTGCGGAGAGTTGGCCATCCGTGCTGTTCCCCGCAACCATATCCACCTGGCCCTGTTCGAGCGCCTTGTATAACAGGCCCAGGTCCATCGTTTTCACACTGCCCTTGGTATTCAGCCGGTACGTGCCGATCAGGCCCGGAAGGCCATCCGGCCGGGAAACAAATTCGTAGCCTACGCCTAGCCGCCAGCCCTTCTCAAACCCAGCGGCTTCGGTAATGGTGCGCACATTTCGCGCTTCGGCATCTTCTTTACGGACCACCATGGCAAAAGTATTGTTGAAACCGATGGGATCTGACCATTCCAGATTAAGCGGCCGGTAACCATCGCGAACTTTGCTTAAAACCGCGGCAGGATCGCTATCGGGGGGCTGCTTTAGAATCGCGGTGAGCGCGGTTCCCGTGTATTCGGGATATAGATCGATCTCGCCCGCTTGCAGGGCCTTGTGCGCCAGGAGTGTGCCGCCCAGATCGAGCTTGCGCCTCACATGAATGTGCAGCGTATTTTCTAAATGCTGAGCAACCAGTTCGCCCAGAATCAATTGCTCGGCGAAGTTCTTCGATCCCACCGTGAGTTCAGGCTGTTGCGTGCAGCTTGTGAGCAGTAATGCCGCTAGGGCTGTGAAAGTTTTCTTTCGATCCACGAGAATCCTTCGTCGGCCGCGATGGCCATGAGTGCAGCCGGAACAGCACCGGCCAGAATCTGGGCATTATCCACGGAGGCGATACCGCGAAAGATGAACACGCCCAAGCCGCCCGCCCCGATTGCGGCTGCGATGGCGGCTGTACCTATAGTAGTCACTGTTGCTACGCGCAAACCGGCGAATATGGAGGGCGCGGCCAATGGGAGTTCCACTTCACGCAAAATCTGGCGCGGCGTCATCCCCATGGCTACTGCCGATTCGCGCACTGCGGCGTCAATGCCGGTGATGCCGACCAGAGTATTGCGCAAGATGGGCAACAGCGCATAGAGCACCAGGGCAATGATCGCAGTGCGTTTCCCGATACCGCCCAGGAAGGGGAGTGGGATCAGGAAGCCGAACAGCGCCAAGCTTGGGATGGTTTGCAGAACGTTGACGAAGGCCACAACGGGACGGCGCAGCCGTTCACGCCTGGTGAGGGCCACCGCTACGGGGATTGCGATTGCAGCGGCCAGCACCACAGACACCACGACAAGAAACAGGTGCTCCAGCGTAAGCGAAAGGGCTTCGCGCCCCAGATCAGCCCACACCGTGCAACACCTCAAGGAAGGCCTGCGCTTCCGGATGCCGCGATTCCAGAAAAGCTTTGGGAGTGTCAATCACCGCCAGGTCGCCCTGATGCAGGAGCGCCACGCGCGTGCCCAGTTGCAGAGCTTCGCGGATATCATGCGTGACGAACAGGGCAGTTTTAATCAGCTTCAGGAACTCCTTCTGAAGCGCTAAGCGCGTCACCGGATCCAGGGCACCGAAGGGCTCATCAAGCAAAAGCAGAGCCGGTTCCGCTGACAGGGCGCGGGCTACACCGGCGCGCTGGCGCTGGCCGCCGGAAAGCTGGCGCGGATAACGGCTGCCGTATTCTTCTAGCCCCACCGTGCGTAGCATCTCAGCGGTTCTGGCCTCAATCTTCTCTGCTGTCCACCCATTCAGCCTAGGCGGCAGGGCGATATTTCGGCTGACGGTGAAATGAGGGAACAGGCCAGCTTCCTGAATCACATACCCGATGCGCCGCTTGAGTGCGACGGGGTCCCACTCGCGGGTGGATTTCCCTTCCACGCGAACCTCGCCCTGGGTAGGAAAAAGGAGGCCGTTTACTAGCTTCAGAGCAGTTGTCTTCCCGCTGCCGCTGCGGCCCAACAAAACGACCGTCTCACCGCTGGCAATCGCTAAAGAAAAGTTCCGCAGCACTGCGGCCGATTGGCCGGGAGGTGTATACGATACGCTTTCAAATTCGACAATCGCCGCCATGTTCACTGGCCTACAGGTGACGTGGCAGCGGCTGGAAGTGACACGGGACCGGCAGGGAAGTTCACTTTGCCAGCATCAGCGTTTCCGCAAAAGGCCACTCGTCATCGGTCCATTGGCCGCGCACGGCAAAGCCGGTTTCAAAAGCCATGGAGTCTACCTCAGAGCGGCGGAACTTGTATGACCCTTCGGTCCAGATGGTCTCGCCAGCACGGAACGAGAAATTGCATTCCAGGCCGCGCATATGCACAGTCTGGTTCACCCTTGAGCAAAGGTGCATTTCAATGCGCGATTCACTCTGGTTGAACCGTGCTTCATGTGCAAACTGCCGCAAGTTGAAATCCGCATCCAACTCCCGATTGAGACGGCCTAAGAGATTCAGGTTGAACGCAGCTGTCACGCCCGTGGGGTCGTCATAGGCGGCAAGCATCTGCGGAAGGGGCTTAACCAGATCGGTACCTAGAAGCAAGCCGTCGCCCGGCCGCAACAAATCGCGAACACTTGAAAGAAATTTGCGAGCGGCCACGAAATCAAAATTACCGATTGTGGAGCCGAGAAAGAGCACCAGTAAACTTTGATGGGGAGCCCGGCGGCGTGCGACTTTTTCAAGACCTTCCAGATACGTTGCCGCCTGCGGCTGTACGGTAACTCCTTCAATGGTGTCCAAAACTTTGGCACACTGCTGTACGGCGGTTTCCGAAATATCGATCGGGTGATAGATCACCTCATGGGCGGCTTCCGCTGCGGCTTCCAATATCCAGCGAGTCTTCGAGCCGGTGCCGCTGCCGAGTTCCGCAATGGCAAAACCCGGACGAGGCATCGCCGCTATTATTTCACGCGCATGAGCGCGCAAAAGCCGGCTATCGGCGCGCGTGAGCCCATATTCCGGCAGAACGGTAATTGCGTCAAACAGAATGCTGCCCAGTTCATCGTAGAGATATTGAGAGGGCAGTGTTTTCTGAACTTTGTTGCTCAACCCGCGCAATACATCGCGGGCCAGAGGGGTGTCCACCAAACAAGATAGATCGAGTGCGTGGGCGGACATTTAATTAGTTTCGGACCAAATGGAAAGTGGCATAAACATAGGGGTAATCTGGACGGAACCAATTCCGAAGCGAGCGACGGATGAGCGCGGCTGACGTGCGGGGGCTTGCACCTTTCATCACATAGTGTGAGTTGTCGAAGAAATTGGCGGAATAACTGGGATAACTGGCGTGCGCTTCGAATCCGTCAAAAGGCGCAAACACGGTGGAGGTCCATTCCCAGCCATTCCCCACAAGCTGGGCGACTCCGAACGCACTCTCTGTTTCTGGCGACGCGTTCACCGCAACGGGGTTCCATGCCGCGTAATCGAAGTTACCCTGGCTCCTGAAGTCAATCCCGCTGTTTGTCCAGGGCAATTCCCGTTCTATAATGCCTTGCGGCGCTCCGAAAGCCGCGCGGTCAAACTGCGCCTCAGTCGGCAACGCAAGCTTTTGAAACTTCGCATAATCGGAAGCCTGCTCCCACGTACAATACACCGGCCAATTCAGGGGGAGCGGCAGATTCTGAAACATGCCCCGATAGAACCATCGTCCTTCCTGCTGGAACCAGAAATGAGGCGCGAGCGCCCCCGTCGAGTTCATGTATTCCAGAAATTCCCCGTTCGTGATTTTAAACTTGGTGATCTGGAAGGAAGCGACCGGAACGGAAAACTTCTTAAATTCGTTATCCCACCCGAAGCCCTCCGCGGCATCTTTGCCAAGCGTGGCAAGTCCGGTGGGAACTTCGACGAATTTATGGTTCACGGGCGGCGTGACGGTTAAAGACTCGAACGGCCCGCTTTTTTTCCCGGATTCCAGATTGTGCAGGATATATGTAAAAGTCTCGGCATGCATATGACGGTGTTCAATCATCATCTGGATGATATCCGCGGGTGCATGGGACAGATACGAATCTATCGTGTCACGGACCCCCTGGTTATAGCGAACAATTTCAGGAAGCTTCGGCCAATCGGATGGCTGGTCGTGTGGCAAACAGCCAGGTTCTGGATCGATCCCTAAGGCGAAAAGAGAATCGAACTCCTGGTTAGGTGAAGCAGCAGTCATGCCGGTCTGCACCATTTGATTCCAATCGAAGGCTTCGAGATGCCCCAAATAAAAGGCCATTCTGTGCCTTTGCGCAATGGGGCGATCATAAAAAGCTGCTGGATCCAGATGCGTGAACAGGCGATCCGTTTCCGCTCGTGCCTCTAATAATTGCGGCAAAAGTTCCGGATTTTCCGCCATGGTCGCTCTTTATTTTAATGCAATTTCCGGGCCTAACGCGAGAGTGCGACAGCAATCCGTTCCACTTCGTGCAACAGCCTTAAGGTGTTGCCGCCGTAAATCTTGAGGACGTCACTTTCTGAATAACCTTTTTCGAGCAGCGCGCGGGTTAAGTTGGGGAACTTTGAGGCGTCATCAAGCCCTTCTGGAACACAACCCACGCCGTCGAAATCAGTGCCGATACCCACCGCGCCTATCCCGGCAAGCTGCTTAACATGGTCGATATGTGCAACCGCGTCGGCGACAGTGGCCCGAACCGCCTTGCGCGCCATCTCATCACGAAGCTTCATCATCGCTTCGCGTTGTTTTGCGGGATCGTCCTTAAACTGCTCCATCACGGTGCGGAACCTCTCCATGCCGCCAGCCTTCGCAACCGCGTCAGCGGATTTTTGCGACAGAAAATCGCACCCGAAATTGATTTGCACCACACCGCCTTTCCTGCCTAGCGCGGCGATCATCTCATCGGTCATATTGCGGGGGATATTCGAAAGCGCTTTCGCCGAGGAATGGGAAGCAAAAATCGGAGCTTTGCTGGTTTCAAGAGCGTCCCAAAAGGTCTTGTCGGAAACGTGCGAGATGTCCACAATCATCCCCAAACGGTTCATTTCCAGAACAATCTGTTTTCCCAGCGGACTTAAACCGTTGTGGTGGGCCACACCGGCTTTGCCGGCGTCGCCCGAAGAATCGGCCCAATTGTTCGTGTTGGTATGGGTCAAAGTCATGTACCGGATGCCGAGCGCGTAAAAGTCACGCAACAGCCGGGGGCTGTCCTCAATCGCGTGACCGCCTTCAATACCCATCAGCGCCGCAATTTTACCTTCCCGGCGCGCCCGCTCAATGTCATCGGCAGAGGTCGCAAACAGAAAGTCTTTTGGGTGGCCGCCGACGATGTCGTGACGGACCGTATCGATCATTTCAAGAGCGCGGTTTGCCGAATGGTTGCCGTTGGTATAGTTTGCGCCCACATAAACCGCGAAGAATACCGCGCCCACGCCGCCCGCCCTGAGCCGGGGCAAATCCGTATGACCGCCGTCGCTCGTCGGTTTACCAATGTCGAAGCCTTCAACAGTCTTGCTGGTGACGTCGTTGTGAGTATCAATCAAGATCGCCGATTTAGTGATACGATCCACCTCGGCATCGGTTACTTTACGCGCCTGTGCAAACAACACACACCAGGCAGGCCCTATCAGCAGAAGTGTTATGGCCGCGTTTCTGCAATTACGCATAAAGCTAAGCTTTGCGGCGGCGGATGGTACCGCCTAACAAAGCGAGACACCCGGCGCCCATCATGGCCCAGGTTGCCGGCTCCGGAGTGGCAGTTCCGATAAATGGCGCGAGAAAACCACTGGTGTAAATGGAAACCCGGGCATCGCCGCCAATTTCCCCAAAGTAACCGGCTGGACCGTTCATCGTGGCATGAAGATCGGGTGGCGATACGCACGCATTCGAATTAGCCGACGCGGTGAAGCAAGTGTTATAAGAATGCACCCCGATTATGAGGCCTGTTGCAAAATCAAAACTCGGGCCACCGGAATCTCCCCCGGCTATCGTGACCTCGTCAATGCCTCGCCCCAGCGAACTGTTGAAGGCATTTTGCGCGGCGGTGCCGTTATCGAAATCATAGAGAATGTGCGTCTCGTCAAGATAGGCATACTGATCGAAGTCATTGAGCCCCTTGCGTCTGCCGCTTCGCGATTGGCTGGGCGCATAGTTCGGATCGACGCCCGTGTTTCCTGTTCCGCTGGCCCCCTGACCAACCAGCACCACTTCTCTTCCAATCTCGTTTTGATTAGCATAAATTGAATAAGAAGCAGCGTCTGCAGGCGCGGGGTTTTGCAACTGAATCACGGCCACATCGTTGGCAAAATCTCCACCCCCCGTGTACCCAGGCGCAATAAAAACCGCGGCAAAGGGGTCGAGCCCGGTAGTTACCGTCGGTGTATCGAAGGCAACGTTGTAATTGGTATAGGGACCATTTACACCCGCAACGCAATGTGCAGCCGTGAGAACGTAAATGCGGGAAGGGCCGAAAAGCGAACCGCTGCAAAGGCCAGCACCCGCCAGGTTTACCCGGACAACGCCGCTAAAGGCGGCACCGCTGTTCACGGAACCGTTAGGGTCCGTCCCCGAAATGATGATCGCATGGGCAGAGGGAAGAATCGCGCTCGTTAGAAGAGCCGCGCAGAAGAGCCGGCATTGCATAGAAAAGAAGGTACCATGCCGTACAGCCCGCAACATACCCCCTTCCTTGAGAACAGCAGCCTTGCAATTGTTTTAGCAATTGTGTGCCAACATGATTTTACGCACTTGTAGCGACGGTTCCTTTATGGGCTTACTGCCTGTGGCACCAATTCGGGGCATTTTGTGTTATCGCGCTCTCCTTGCGCTCTTCCTTATCTGTGTAATTTACCCGTTATACGGACAGACGGCAATGCAATCTGCCAGCGTAGGCGGTGCGGTGCGCATCTTCAGTACTGACGCAGCGGTGCTTGAAAGCCAGGATGTGCGCAAAGATCTGGCCTGCCAAGTGGAACCGCTCAAACCGTCTCTCGGTTTCGATCTGCGTTTCCATTCCGGCTATGAAGTCACAGTCCCTTTGCGGGAACTTTCAGGGCTGGAAAACACGCTTACCATGATCTTCCGCGTTACGCCGGACCTTGATAAGGAGCATCCCCGCTATTTTTCGCAGCACATCACTGTCCCCAAGATTGAAGACGACGCCAGTGGTGAAGCTTATCTGCAAGGCAATTTTGATTTGGGGGAAGGTAATTACCATGTCGATTGGCTAATGCGGGACCGCTCCGAACGCCTGTGCACCTCGTTTTGGAACACCTCGGCCGCGCTTAGCCCAAAGGATCGTGAAGTTGCTCTTTCCCTGGCGGCGAATCTGGTGGAACCGAGTGAGCGCGAGCCATTTAAAGAAGAACCGCCCGTAATCCGCGACGATAAATCCGCACCTCTGAATATCAAGGTGATGGTGAATTTCGCTCCTCAGCGTTCACTATCTCCCACTCTGCAGCCCATCGATACGAACGCCCTGGTTTCCATACTGCGCAACATTTCGCGCGAGCCCAGGATCTGCAAGTTCAGCATCGTCGCCTTCAATATGCAGGAGCAGCGCGTTCTGTATCGTCAGGATGATAGCGAGCAGATCAACTTTCCCGCCCTGGGCGATTCACTGAACTCACTGAATCTGGGGACGGTGAATCTGAAAAAGCTTGAGCAAAAGCACGGGGATACAGGGTTCCTCAGTAAATTGATTGCGGAAGAGATGACGAATTCTCACCCCGATGCCATGATTTTTGCGGGGCCGAAGGTGATGCTGGAAGAAGGCGTCGCCGCCGAATCGTTGAAACAGATGGAATCGATCGAGTACCCCATCTTCTACATGAATTACAATCTGTATCCGCAGGCGAACCCCTGGCGCGACGCCATCGGCAGCGCGGTCAAGCACCTTCGCGGAATGGAATACACCATCAGCCGCCCACGCGATTTGTGGGTCGCCTGGAGTGACATTGTGACCCGTATAGTAAGATCAAAGAGTACGAAAGGTCTCAGCCTTTCCTCTCACTAGGGGTTAGTTACCGTATGCGGTTGGTTGTTCTGCTCTCGCTATGCGCGGCCTCCGCTGCTCTGCAGCCTGCGTTCGGCCAGCGCTTCAAAAACCCTGATACTCTCGGGCCTGATGTACCTACTCCGCCCCAGGTAATCGAACGCATGTTGAGCGCGGCCGCACTTAAGCCCGGCGAAACTCTGTATGACTTAGGCTGTGGCGAAGGCCGCGTCGTGATTATGGCGGCGCAGAAATTTCACGCGCACGCGGTGGGTATCGAGTTGTCTCATTACCTGTTCGAACAGACGTTTAATCGAATCAAGCAGATGGGCCTTGACAGCCAGATTTCCATTGTGGAAGGCAACGCGCTCCATTATGATTTAAGCCCGGCGGACGTGGTCACCATATATTTCCTGACCAGATCCAATGACCGTTTGCGGCCCGTGTTTGAACGTTCGCTGAAGCCAGGCACCCGCGTGGTCTCTCATGATTACGAGATTCGCGGCTGGAAGCCAGCGGTAAAAGAAACCATCTCAGTGGGTGGCCGGGCCCACACCATTTACGTCTATAACGTGGGGCCGCACAAAGCTGGATGAAGGGCCGCGTTACAGAGAGCCTATTCCCTGAACTAGCGCCCGCCTCCCCCGATCTTTTCCGCACCGGCATTTTGCCGTCGCAGACGCTTTGCGAACTAGTTGCTGCTGGTCATATCACGGCCACAAATCCAATTGAGCCGAGCCAGGTTCAGCCCTCCAGCATTGACTTGCGTCTGGGTCCGGTGGCTTACCGGGTCCGCGCCAGTTTCCTTCCCGGCGATCAGTTCACAGTAGCCCGCAAGCTAACCGATCACAAGCTGCATGAAATCGATCTCACCCGGCCCGCGGTTCTCGAAAAGGGCTGTGTCTACATTGTGCCTTTGCAGGAAGAGCTGAACCTTCCCTCGCAGATTTCCGGCAAAGTGAATCCGAAAAGTTCCACGGGGCGGCTGGATATTTTTACTCGCGTGATTACAGATTACGGCCGCCAGTTCGAATTCATCCCGCCCGGGTATCGGGGCAAACTTTATGCGGAAGTGGTGCCGCGCACGTTCAGTATTCTGGTGCGCGCCGGTGCCCGGCTTAGCCAGTTGCGTCTTACCCGCGGTCTGCCGCAATTTTCAGATGCCGATTTGGTGCGTCTGGATGAACGCGAAATGTTAGTGTACGACGAAAGCGAACAGCCTGCCGAAGCGCTGATTGCGCGCGGTCTGCGCCTTTCTATTGACCTGCAAGGATCAGCAGGCGGCGATATTATTGGCTATCGCGCTAAAAAGCACGCGTCGCTGATTGACCTGGAGCGCATCGGCTATTACGAGCCAGGCGAGTTCTGGGACACCATCTATCGCACGAAGAATCGTGATCTGGTCCTGGATCCGGAAGATTTTTACATTCTGGCTTCGAAGGAAAAAGTTCGCATCCCTCCCGGTTATGCTGCGGAGATGGTGCCATACGATCCCTCCGTTGGCGAGTTCCGCATCCACTATGCGGGCTTTTTCGACCCCGGTTTTGGTTATGGCACGGACGATATCAAAGGCACCCGCGCCGTGCTTGAGGTGCGTTCTCATGAGGTCCCCTTCCTGCTGGAAGACGGTCAAGAGGTGGGTAGCCTTACGTTTGAGCGCTTGTTGGCCGTGCCCGATAAACTTTACGGCCAAGGCATCGGCTCAAACTACCAGCGCCAGGAATTGCAACTGAGCAAACATTTCAAGCGCTAGATTCGGGCTGCTTTGCGGTTGGTGCAGGCAAGGCAAATCAGATTGCGGATGCCATGCGAACACACGTCTGCACTAAATTCCTTCCGGCTCATTGAGGTGGCCGATCACGATTAGTTCCGAACGGTGCATTGTCAGCACATACGTGCGAAAGAACGATAGGACCGCGCAATCCCGCGGATCGTTAGTCATTAAGCTGACAATCCGAGGCTGGGCAGTCTCGTCGTTAAAATCCCTACCAGCATGTCGGGACGCTGGACAAGGTAGGCATTACCGGACCTTTGTCTCCACCGCACCCGGAAACATTCCGATCACAACATCACCTGGTTTCAATTGGATCATCCGACTCCTCCCGTTCCAAGCGGT
>JAYTGM010000303.1:0-1702 GCA_043733425.1 Terriglobia bacterium | reverse complement strand
CGCGGCCGCTTTGTCCCCCGGCATAAACATTGCGAAGATCGTCAATGACCGCATCCGCCACCCGGCCTTGATCGATTAGTTCGTGTTCCAGTGTCTGCCGCTTGCGAGCCAGGTAACTCGGAATCGCAAGACTTGGCTCTACTGCGGAAAACAACTTCGTACGCTCCTGCACCATCTGCGCGAAGCCTTTCTCCACAAGGCTGTCCAGTACCTCATAAATCTTCTGGCGTGGAACGTGAGAACGCGCCGCTAATTCCAGTGCTTTGAAACGGGAATGCCCCAGCAGCACTAGGTACGAGCGCGATTCGTAGGCATTTAGACCTAATTGCTGCAGCCTCCTCCAGAAACGCTCAAAATCCAACTCCGCCAGTTCTTGTGCCATTCGGTTCTAATACAAATATCAAACTCCAGCACTTTAGGGGAATTGACTTATAAATGGATAAATCCTAGACTCCAGAATAGGTTATCGGACTTGACGCCGCAATTAGAATCGGACTCCATCGTCATGATCTCGCTCGTCGACAGCGACGAGCACTATCGGGCTCAGCTTGCCGCCGCTATTCTTCCGGAACCGGATTTACTGCTCAGCGATGCTGTATTTGCGGCTGGAGGAGTATTTGCGGCCGTGGAACGTGAGTCACCGGATATACTCCTACTCGCCATCGGGCACGATCACGCGGAAACAATAACTCTGCTCGAACTGGTGCATTCGTCTAAAGAAAACATAAAAGTAATTCTTTTGGTCTTACTTGAGAGCCAGGATTTCTTTGTAAGAGCGGTGCGCGCCGGTTGCCGCGGAATTCTGCACAAAGATTCGCCGCCTGATCTGCTTCTGAAATGCATCCGCAAAGTGCATGAAGGAGAACTCTGGCTGGACCGCGCCACCACCGCTCAAGTACTCAGGCTGTTTACAAATGAGCAAACCATTGTCCATCCCAAGGAACGCGATCATAAAAACAGCCCGTTGAGTCCGCGTGAGCGGGAAATTGTCGGTCTGGTAGTTCAGGGCTATAAAAACAAAGAGTTGGCGGAGAAGCTCGCAATTAGTGAGCAGACTGTCAAAAACCATATGCACAACATCTTTGACAAGCTGGGCGTTTGCGACCGCCTGGAACTTGCGCTGTACGCAATACACCACCGTCTTCTTGATCCAACTTCCTGAAAACGCGAAATTTCACAACAATTTCACAACTGGCGGCAATCTAATGCTTCCGTTTGGGAGTATGCTCATCAAGGACTTATCTACATGCGCATAACCCCGTCTCGCCTGCTTGCTCTAGCTTCCTTTGCTATTGCGGCCCCGTTGTACCTTTCGGCCCAGACCGCTGAAACGGCTTATTTTCAAGGCATCATGCTGCCCACGAATGAAGCGCCTCCCATTACCGGCTTCAATACTTCCGGCTTGGGGACGCTGGTGGCTCATGTGCTCCGTGATTCTTCCGGGAAGATCGTTTCGGGCTCGGTTGATTTTTGGATCGATTACAACTATCCCCAGGCGCTTACCGCAACGGGCCTTCACATTCACAATGGCGCAGCCGGAGTGGCTGGACCGGTAACTATCAACACCGGGTTAAGCGGTGCCAACCCATACGTCGACGCGACAGGCATCGGCAGAATTGAACGGCAGGCGCAGGTGTTGGCCACCGATAACGCCGCATTGGATACCCTTCGCGGCATGTTCGATCGTCCCAGCGATTATTAC